>CANGUP010000117.1 GCA_947457105.1 Flavobacteriaceae bacterium | reverse complement strand
CTCTTGTAATAAAAACTGAACTACATGCTGACGAACCCATTCTTCAGGTGTGAGAATGATAAATTTTTTCCTAATTTCATCGAAGATAGCTACTTTATTTTCACTATTTTTGAACCGAAACGTAAATGTTGGAAAATTGAGTTTTTGCATGAAGCAAAAATATAAAATAAGTTTAAAGTTTTCTTTTTTCAAATCTGAAATCTGAAATCTAATATCTGATATCTGAAAATGGATGAAGTTGTAAAAATTATCAATGATATAAAAGCAGGAAATATAAAGCCTATTTATTTTTTAATGGGTGATGAATCTTATTATATAGATAAATTGACCGAATATATTGAACAAAATGTTTTGCAAGAACACGAACGCGATTTCAATCAAACCATTTTATATGGAAGAGATGTTACTATTGAAGATGTTGTTGGAAATGCAAAACGTTTTCCAATGATGGCAGACAGACAAGTAGTTGTAGTTCGAGAAGCTCAAGAATTGTCTAGAACCATTGATAAGATTGAGAGTTATGTTGAAAATCCACAACCAACAACAGTTTTAGTTTTTGCTTACAAATATAAAACACTTGATAAACGAAAAAAAGTTACCAAACTTTTAGACAAACACGGAGTAGTTTTTGAAAGTAAAAAAATGTATGACAATCAAGTTGGTACATGGATTTCAAGAGTTTTGCAAGGTAAAGGTTACTCAATAGAACCCAAAGCCAACGCAATGTTGGTTGAGTTTCTAGGAAATGATTTAAGTAGAATTAGTAATGAATTGAATAAATTGCAAATCATTTTACCAAAAGGACATACAATTAATCCAAAAGATATTGAAGAAAATATTGGTTTTAGTAAAGATTTCAATGTCTTTGAATTGCAAAATGCGTTAGGTTCAAGAAATCAATTGAAAGCCTATCAAATTGCACAATATTTTGCGGATAATCCAAAAGATAATCCGATGGTTGTCACTACAAGTTTGGTTTTTAGTTTCTTTATAAAGCTGTTGAAGTATCATGGATTAAAAGATAAAAATCCTAAAAATGTTGCAGCTGTTTTGGGTGTTAGTCCATATTTCTTAAAAGATTACGATGTTGCTTTAAAAAACTATCCAATGAAAAAGGTGAGTTCAATTGTAGCAACACTTCGAGATATTGATGTAAAAAGTAAAGGTGTTGGTGCTAATTCGTTACCAAATCACGATTTATTAAAGGAAATGCTGGTTAAGATTTTTAATTAGCATTAAGTTTTTATGAACCCATTAAATATTCAAAGATTACTTTTTCTATTTTTATTTTTGGTTACAATATTCTCAAAAATTAGCTTTTTGTTGATTTACGAAGTATTATTTTATCTATCATTTGAATACTTAAATTCCAATTCAAATTATTTAAAAATCAAATCACATAAGTTTTATAATTGGTTGTTTTTATCTTTTTTAGGTTTTATTGTTTTTGTAAGAATAGATATTTTCAATTTTTCTAAAAACATTGATTATCATTTAAATAGTGTAGAACACTTGTTTTTTGCTTTTGTGATTTGCCTAACATTATATGTTTATATGCAGATTTTCAATTTGATTTCAAGTAAATTTTATCTGAATTTATTAGTAGTGTTTGTTGCATTTAATGGAATAGGATTTTTGAATGAGTATTTTCAGAATTTCTATCAGCAACAACCTATTTTTAATTTAAAAGAAACCAATATAAAAGATATAATTATTAATGTTATTGGTTCGTCATTAGTTGTAATTCTATCATTGTTTTATAAATTTAAAAATTAGTTTAAAATTTCATCAATATTCACGATATTTGTAATCCTCAAAAAATAAAAATAAGTACAAGTTATGGGAATGAATAAAAATACCGTTTTTGGTTGGGCTACTTTAATAATGATTGTAATGGGATTAATTCTAATTGCGTTAGGTGCATTTAGATATGATGAAACAGCTGGCTGGGGTTTTGGAGCAACTGGCGTAGGTTTTTTAGCCAATGCATGGGTTTTTAACGCATTAAAAGGAAGAGTTTAGTTTTAAATTAATATAACAAAATAAAAATGTCAGACGATAAGAAAGTGATTTTCTCAATGCAAAAATTGAGCAAGTCGTATCAAGGAAGTGATAAGCAAGTGTTGAAAAACATTTATCTAAGTTTCTTTTATGGAGCTAAAATAGGTATTCTTGGACTTAATGGTTCAGGAAAATCATCTTTATTAAAAATCATTGCTGGAGTTGATAAAAACTATCAAGGCGATGTGGTTTTTCAACCAGGTTATACCGTTGGTTATTTAGAGCAAGAACCACAATTAGACGATACTAAAACGGTTATTGAAATAGTAAAAGAAGGTGTCGCTGAAACTGTTGCTGTTCTTGAAGAATTCAACAAAATAAACGATATGTTTGGTTTGCCAGAGGTGTATGAAGATGCAGATAAAATGCAAAAACTCATGGACAGACAAGCCGATTTACAAGATAAAATTGACGCTTCTGGTGCTTGGGAATTAGATACCAAACTAGAAATTGCAATGGATGCTTTACGAACTCCTGAAGGCGATACACCAATTAAACATTTATCTGGTGGAGAGCGTCGTCGTGTGGCTTTGTGTCGTTTATTATTGCAACAACCTGACGTTTTATTATTAGATGAGCCAACGAATCACTTAGATGCAGAATCAGTTCTTTGGTTAGAACAACACTTAGCTCAATATTCTGGAACTGTAATTGCAGTAACGCACGATAGATATTTCTTAGATAACGTTGCTGGATGGATTTTAGAACTTGATAGAGGTGAAGGTATTCCATGGAAAGGAAACTACTCTTCTTGGTTGGATCAAAAATCTAAACGAATGGAGCAAGAAGAAAAAACAGCTTCAAAACGTAGAAAAACTCTTGAACGTGAGTTGGATTGGGTTCGTCAAGGAGCAAAAGGAAGACAAACCAAACAAAAAGCACGTCTTCAGAACTATGATAAATTATTAAACGAAGACCAAAAAGAATTAGATGAAAAATTAGAAATCTACATTCCGAACGGACCACGTTTAGGAACTAATGTTATTGAAGCTAAAGGTGTTGCCAAAGCTTTTGGAGACAAATTATTGTATGATGATTTGAACTTCACTTTACCTCAAGCAGGAATTGTTGGAATCATTGGACCAAATGGTGCAGGAAAATCAACTATTTTCAGAATGATTATGGGAGAAGAAACTCCTGATGGTGGAACATTTGAAACTGGAGAAACAGTTAAAATAGCATATGTAGATCAAGCGCATTCTAATATTGATCCAAATAAATCTATTTGGGAAAACTTCTGTGAGGGTCAAGAACTAATTATGATGGGTGGACGACAAGTTAATTCAAGAGCTTATTTATCTCGTTTTAATTTCGGTGGAAGCGAACAAAACAAAAAAGTATCAGCACTTTCTGGAGGTGAACGAAACCGTTTGCATCTTGCTATGACTTTAAAAGAAGAAGGAAATGTACTTTTATTAGATGAGCCAACCAACGATTTAGATATTAATACGCTAAGAGCTTTAGAAGAAGGTTTGGAAAATTTTGCTGGTTGTGCTGTAGTTATCTCTCACGATAGATGGTTTTTAGATAGAATTTGTACTCACATTCTAGCCTTTGAAGGAGATTCTCAAGTGTATTACTTTGAAGGTGGTTTTTCTGAATATGAAGAAAATAAGAAAAAACGATTAGGAGGAGACTTAACACCTAAGCGATTGAAATATAAAAAGTTAATACGAAATTAATTGTTTTTATAAAAAAAATCCCAAATTTGTTTGGGATTTTTTTGTAATTTTAGCTTAAAAAGATTCTTTTTCGAAAAATGCCATATCTATAATAATTGAAAATTAATAAAAATATATTTCTTTTAATTGCTTTAACTTTTTTACAGTTGGCGATTTCTCAAGTGCAATCAAAAAAACAGATTGAGAAAACGCTTATTGATGCAGGAGCTGCTTTTTTTAATTTAGATGTAGATAAATCACTTAAATTATCTAAATCAGCTTTAGATAATGCCTACAAAATTAAGGACGATGCATTAATGGCAAAAGCCTATAACATTATTGGACTTAATTTTGAAGAATTTTACAATCCAGATAAAGGATTTGAGTATTATCAGAAGGCACTTAAACATGCTGAATTAGCCAAAAATGACTCCATTAGAGATCGGATAAATAATAATATTGGAAGTTATTATTCTTACAGAAAAAATAATTTCAAAAAAAGTATTGAATACCATAAGAAAGCTCTATTTTTTTCCGAAAAAATAAAAGATTCTATAGAAATCATGTATACTAAACTCAATATTGCATCTGCTAATTTTGCAATAAATGATTTTAAAAATGGTATTGGCTATCTTGAAAGTACTAAAGATTACGTACTTAAAAGTGGTGAATTAGAAGCAAAAATTTCTTTATACTCAATGTTTGGTTCATATTACAGTTTTTTCAATGATAATGTTAAAGCCGAACAGAATTTTAATGAAGCTGTTAATTTGACTAAAAAAAACACTTCAAAACTTGTTGATTCAAATGTTTGTGATGTTTATAATGATTTTTCAAAGCATTATGAAAAAAATAAGAATTACGAAAAAGCATTTTATTACTTAAATCTTCATCAAGAAATAAAAGAAAAAATTTATAATGATGAACGAATTAAAAAGGTAAAATTAGCCGGAAGTGAAATTGAATTATCCGAATATAAGAGGCAGATTGATAAAATTGAAGTAGAAAAATCGAAGCAATCTAAAGATTTGAAAGAATCTAAATTAATTGTTTTACTTTTTGTAATAATACTTTTCATTTTATTGCTATTACTTTATTCATTGTATAAAAATAACGTCTTTAGAGAACAATCTAATCGAGAGTTAAAAATTGCAAATGAGGAATTAAAAATTATTAAAGAAAAAGCAGAGGTTGCATCTCAATTGAAAACTCAATTCGTTTCAACAATTAGCCATGAATTAAGAACGCCACTTTATGGAGTTGTTGGAATTACAAACATTATTCTTGATGAACACAAAGAGCTTGTAAATAGTCCGCATTTAAATTCTTTAAAATTTTCAGCAAGATATCTTCTCTCATTGGTAAATAATTTACTTCAAATCAACAAAATTGAAGAAAATAAAATTATATTAGAAAATATGATTTTTAATGTTTCAAACGAAATTAACTCTATTGTTGATACCCTTGAATTTATTGCAGTAAAAAACAACAATAAATTAATTGCCGATGTTGATTCCAATATTCCTGAATTCTTAATTGGTGATAAATTGCGTTTGTCACAAGTATTAATGAATTTAGTGAGTAATGCTTTGAAATTTACCAAAGATGGTAAAGTTATAGTAACTGCAAAACTAGAAAGAATAGAAGAGACTAGACATTTTGTTTATTTCAGTATTCAAGACAATGGTGTAGGAATTGCCAAAGAAGATCAAGAAAAGATTTTTGAAAAGTTTGTACAAATAGAACGTAAAGAAGGCGATTATCAAGGCACAGGATTAGGATTGTCAATAGTTCAAAAATTAACCGAATTGTTTGGAAGTAAAATTTATCTTGAAAGTGAAGAAGGTGTTGGAACAACTTTCTCGTTTACCATTGGATTTGAAACTGATGAAACTAAAAAGAACGAAATAATAAATAATATAGTTGTCGATTTGTCATCCAATCATTTTTATAAAATTCTTGTGGTGGAAGACAATAAAATCAATCAAATTGTTACTAAGAAAATTTTAGAAAGTAATAATTTCAAATGTACTATTCTAGAAGATGGTTATGCCGCTATAGAATTATTAGATAATGAAAACTTTGATGTGATTTTAATGGACATCAATATGCCAATTATTAATGGATTTGATACTACAAAACTCATTAGAAAAAAAGGAATTACTACTCCAGTAATAGCTTTAACTGCATTTGATAAACAAGAAATCACTGAGCAAGCATTGTCATGTGGAATGAATGATATTATCATAAAGCCATTTGAACAAGGTAAGTTATTTCAAGTTATTAATATTCTTGTGACAAAAAAAAAACGTTGATTAATACCAACGTTTTTTATTCTTTTTAGAAGCATCCGATTTTCTTGAATTCCCAGATTCTGGTTTCTTTTTATTTCTCAAATCTGGTTTTGCATCCGGATTAGGAACTTCGTCTATGTAGGGATAAGGATGTTCTTTTTCTACTTTTACATTAATCTTTATTAGCTTCTCAATATCTTTCCAATAGGGTTGCTCGTCTTTGGCACAAAAGGAAATTGCCAAACCAGTATTTCCAGCTCTTCCGGTTCTACCAATTCGGTGAACATAAGTTTCTGAAATGTTTGGAATGTCAAAATTAATGACATAAGGCAAACTTTCAATATCAATTCCACGAGCTGCAATATCGGTGGCAACTAATACAGATATTTCTTTGTTTTTGAATGCATCTAAAACACGTTGTCTTGCATTTTGCGATTTATCTCCGTGAATTGCTTCAGCAGTTATATTGTTTTTCTTTAGAGCTTTTACTACGTTATCAGCACCATGTTTAGTTCTTGTAAAAACCAATACATTTTCGATTTTATCGTTTCTGATGATATGATATAATAATTTTCTTTTGTCTTCTTTTCCAACAAAATACACTTTTTGATTTACTTTCTCAGCTGTAGACGAAACAGGATCTACCGAAACATATTTTGGTTTAGTCAAAAAAGTATCTGCCAATTCACGAATAGCCATTGGCATCGTTGCAGAAAACAAAAGTGTTTGTCTGTTATCTGGAGTAAGTTTTACAATTTTCTTTACATCGTTAATAAAACCCATGTCCAACATTTGATCGGCTTCATCTAAAACTAGAAAATGCAAATGATCTAAATCAATAAATCCTTGTTTGTGTAAATCTAAAAGTCTTCCTGGCGTTGCTATTAGAATATCAATTCCTTTTTTTAGTTGATCAACTTGTGGCACTTGGCTTACACCACCAAAAATAACCATTGAACGAATATTGGTATATTTTCCGTAGGTATTGAAACTTTCGTCAATTTGAATAGCTAATTCACGAGTAGGAGTAACCACCAAAGTTCTTATTACTTTTCTCTTTGCAGACGAACCTACCAAACGATGTAACATGTTTATAATAGGAATAGCAAATGCAGCTGTTTTTCCGGTACCTGTTTGTGCACAACCCACTAAATCGGTTCCTTCAAGAATTACAGGAATAGCTTGTTGTTGAATTGGAGTAGGCGATTCATAACCTTCTTCGGTTAATGCCTGTTGTATGTTTTTTAATAAATTTAATTCGCTGAATGTCATAATTGTATTCTTCTTGAACTGTTTCAAGTGGTTGCAAAGATAGGTTATATTTATTAAACCTTATTTTTAGTCAATAAATTGGAAAGTTGTAGCTATTCTCTATCTAACTCCTTAATATCTTTTCCATAGTTCTACCTTTAGCTAATTCGTCTATTAGTTTATCTAAATAGCGAATCTTTTGCATCAATTTGTTTTCGATTTCTTCTATTCTATAACCACAAATTACTCCAGTTATTTTAGTAACATTTTCGTTTAATTGTGGAGCTTCTTCAAAAAAGGTTTCAAATGTAGTCTTGTTATATAAAATCTGTTGCAATTGCTCTTGATTATATCCAGTAAGCCAACAAATGATAGTGTCAACTTCTTCTTTGGTACGACCTTTTTTTTCCGCTTTGTTCACATAATGTGGATAGACGCTTGCAAATGAAGTAGTGAATATTCTATGATTTTCCAAGGTTATTAATCTTTAGTTGCATTCCAAGTTCCATCCATTCCAGCACCATTATATATCCAAGTGCCACTACCAGTTGTACTTTGAAAACTTCCCACAAAATCTGTAGTAATATTGAAGGTTATATTTTTCATGGTTCCTACTAAGTCACCATTTTGATTAACCTGACCAGACAAATTAAAATCATAATCTGAATCTGTCGGATTTGTTATTACTTTTCCACTAAAATTTCCATTGGGTAAAATTTTTCCTGTCCAAGTTCCAACAAAACCACCATCAATTGTTCCACTCCAATTACCAACGTTAGGATTAGGATTATCATCGTCTTTAGAACATGAGGTTGAAAAAAATGTTGTTGAAATAATCAGTAGAAGTAGAAGTGTTTTTTTTATTTTCTTAGATTTTAGTGAATTTTAATACAAATAAGAAATTTATAATTAACCTAACTCCACCAAAGTTTTCGCTTTAATGAAATCGGTTACTAAATAGCCAATTAATTTTCCTACCAAGTGGCTGTTTTTGTCATGGTCTAGACTTGGTGCTCCTTCGCAAATGTGTAGGTAAGCCGCATTTTGGTGTTTGCCAAAAAAGTAAATGAATTGACGCACTTCTTCCACAGAAAAACCACTTAATGTCATAGCACTACAAGGTATGTTTGGAATTGAATCTAAGTCGATTTCTACACCATAGAAGTCGTTTTTTATGAAGTCTAAGGCAAATTGCATTTCGCTATTAAAATTCTTAGTCATCTTAATTTTCATGCTATCATAAGTGTTGTACAAAACTCTTTCTTTTAAGGTTTTGAGTTTGTCTAAAACACTTTTAGAAGTATAGCAATGGTGTAAACCAAAAATGAAATAGTTCT
Source organism: Flavobacteriaceae bacterium (assembly GCA_947457105.1). GTDB lineage: Bacteria > Bacteroidota > Bacteroidia > Flavobacteriales > Flavobacteriaceae > Flavobacterium. The sequence continues at coordinate 245 of CANGUP010000117.1, read as the reverse complement.
TAAGAAAACCTTCTTCAAAAGCGTACGAAAATCCGTTTCCGCTGTGGCGTCCTTCCAAAATTCTAAAATCGGAATGAGCGTCAAAGTTTACTGCATTTATAGGCTTCCCTTTAGCTAAAGCTGTTCCTTTTATATTTCCGTAGGCATTGTTGTGACCGCCACCAATAACCAAAGGTATTTTTCCAGAAGTAACAATTAGAGAGATTATATGCGCTACTTCTTTGTCAATTTTTACTACTAACTCG
>CANGUP010000116.1 GCA_947457105.1 Flavobacteriaceae bacterium | reverse complement strand
TTTACTTGAAAACCTTTTTGAGTTTTATAACGACAAAAAATATCTTTAATAGCACGCGCCATCACGTGGTGAATTCCAGGTAATCCGTTTGCCGAAGGTGGTCCTTCAAAAAACACATACGGTTGGTTTCCTTCACGCGAAGTAACACTTTGTTCAAAAACGTTGTTTTTCTTCCAAAAATCAAGAACTTCTGATGCTACAGTTGGCAAGTCAAGTCCTTTGTATTCAGTAAATTTTGTGCTCATTTTGTCGTATTCTTAAATCAGTTTGCGAAAGTAAGGAATTTTGATAAAAGAGAATAGAAAATAGATAAAAGAGAATAGACTTTTACCGAAAATTTAGAAAGAATTATGATTTTTTATGTTTTTAAGAAAAAACCTCCTTTAAAACATCCAAAGATTTTGGTTTTTTGAATCCGTCGAGGTGAATGGAATAGTAATCTAATAAGATTTTTAGAAGGATTTGACGTTCAATTCCGGCGAAAACTTTTTGGTCGGAATCAAATTTTAGATTGATTAGTTTTTTGAAAAGAAATGTTTCGTGTTCGTTAAGGCAATTTGTTCCTTGAAAAGGTGAAAAAATGCCATCAACCATTTCAAAGAAATTAAAATCCGTTTCGGAATTATCCGGGTAAAAACCTAAAAATTTTGTTGTTTCTAAAAGTAAAATTAGATGAAAATTGGATGTTTCTTCGTGTGTATCTAACCAAATTAAAGCTGTTTCAAGAAAGGTAAACAAATCTTCATTTTTTTCTTCTTCGTGAATGCTATGGTGTAACATCTCTGACAAGAAAATTACAATAGTACTTTTTACAATATCGGTATTTATGGTTTGATAAGCTGTAGCTAGTTTTATTTCTTTAAAATGCTCTAAAGTACCTTTATTCTTGTGATTGGCTTCAATTTCAAGAATAGTTAAAGGTTGAAAATAAGCGATTTTTTGATTTGATTTTTTTCCAGAATAAGCACTTTGCACGAAGTAACTTTTTAAACCATCACTTAGTGTAAAACATTTTACAATCAAGCTTTTTTCTTGATATTTTATAGATGAAAGTACGATTGCTTTAGTTTTTACCAACATTGGAATTTGGGATTTTCGTGTTGGAATTTATCTAACAATCATTACTTTTTTAACGATTGTATCTATTCCATCTTCTGCAGAAACTAAAATCATGTATACACCTGAAGCTACTTTGTGTTTTCCGAAAGCTGTGGTATCCCATTCTATTGTACCTCCTTCTGAAGTAGTTTCATAGACTAAATTTCCTTCAATGTCAGTAATTTTAACAACTGCTTTATTAGTCAAACCTGATATCTTAACTGTTCCTGAAAAACCTGGTCTCACTGGGTTGGGATAAGCATAAACATTACTTAAATCATCACTAGGTCTTGTGGCTGTTCCTTTAAAAGAAACTAGTCCTTTATCTGTTGCAAAAAAGACTTCTCCTGTAAAACTATCAATTTCAATATCGTTTACATTATTACTTGGAAGTGGCGAATTTTCTTTTGTGAATTTATAAATAGTTTCCTGACCATTAGGCGAAACTAAATATACTCCCGACTCAGCTATCGAAATCCATTTTCTGTTTGCGCCATCAACAGCAATATCCATAATAAATTGCTCATAAAACAATTCTTGAGCCAAATCATCTTCTAAAATAATAATTGGTTTTGATTCGATTTCAGTTTCACTAATAAAAGAATCTGCAGAAGGAATATATCTTAATCCTCTTGCTGTTCCTATCCAAACTTGATTTCTATTATCTATTGCAACAGCTCTAACATCATTTATCGGTAAATTACCATCGGTTCCTGTTCTTATTCTAATAAATTTATTTGCATAATTTTCATTAAATGCAATCAATCCGTTTCCTCTGTAGGAAGGTACCCATTTGGTGTCGTTTTTATCTATAGCTAATTTGGAATATCTCTCTTCAGTTACTGATGCTAATTGATTTTGCCAATCACTTGGCGCTATCCAAGTTCCATCACTTTTTAATGCTTTAAGTCCTTTAAAAACTAATGAATTTGACATCCAAAGACTGCCTTTACTATCAAATGCGCCTCCGTTTATTCTAACAGAAACGTATAGTGGTGTAATTAGTTGTTGGTTCTCGGGACCATTTGGTGGTGCACTATTTTGATTATAAAAGGTGATTACATCGTCTTTTATTTTAAGTAAACCATTATGAAAAGAACATACATAAACTTCATTTTCATTTTTTGGGTTAGTCATAATATCAGACAATGATGTTGCTCCAAACAATTCGTTAAAAGGTATTTTGCTCCAACCTGTTTGTCTTGAATATTTGCTTATTCCTTCCTCAAGTAATGTTGGATCGTAGGTTAATGAGTAACCACCGTAGGTTGCCCAAAGAGTTGTTGATGTTTGTTTTAATCTAAAAATGTTATTTCTGTCTGGTCCATCTGGCTTTATCACTTGAAAAGTTGTTGGTGCAGATAAAGAGGATACTAGTAATCCTTTTTCATTTGTTCCGATGAAAATTTGATTATCAGCTACCGTTGCACAACTAAAGGAAACTGTTGCTAAAGTATATTGATTACTATTAATAGTTGTTGTTTGTTGCAAAGCAGCATTGAAAATATAAATATAATTTTGATTTGTTACAATTAGAAAATCCTCATTAGTTCTTATATCTAACCCACTTTGATTCATGAGAAAAAATTCTTCAAAGAAAGTTCCATTATGCTTGTAGAGCCTAGCATTGGTATTCATTCCAATAAGTTTGTTTTGAATGGTTGTAATTCCGTTCCAAAAACCACCATCGAATAGTTGCCATTGATTATAATCTACCAAATTAGGATTTGAAAGAGATGCTTTTTTTATACCATGTATATCGGTCACGGCAAAAATTTCTCCGTTTAAAATTGTTGTTTGGTATACTTTAACTTGTTGCCCATTATTACCGATGTAATAAGTATCTCCAAACTCCATTGAAGTTAAATCAAAAACTGAAATTCCATAATCACATGAAATGTAAACCTTACCATTATGTTCTAAGAAATGATTAATTTTTTTAAGAAATGGTGAAACTGGTACTTCGACTACTATTCCATTTTTGAAAACAATTTTGCCATCGGAATTCAATATTAAAAGTAATCCGTTTTGGTTTCCAACAAGTGTTTTATTAAAACTTTCGCTATGATGAATTGCTGTAATTGTTTCTGCTTTCAGTCCATCAACAGATGTGGTTGTAGCTAAATCGTTAGTAGCTAAATTTTTAGAAAAAACAGCAATCTCTGAAGATGCGTAAATTTTATTTTGTCCTTGACTAATATCTGTTATTTTGTTGTAGGAGAAATAACCTTGCCATTGCGGATTAGTTTGAGCAAAACCATTTACGAATAGTACTAAAAATAATATTTGAACAAATCTCTTTATCATTTGGTAAATTGCAATTTATAAATACAAATATACTATAAACGTATTTAATTGTAATTTCATATACATCAATAAAAAAACCTTCTCCCAATTAAGAGAGAAGGTTTATATAAATTTGTAAGTGTTTTAATTACACAATTCCTTGCGCTAACATTGCGTCTGCAACTTTTACGAATCCTGCAATATTTGCACCTTTTACGTAGTCGATATAACCATTAGAATCTGAACCATATTTCACACAAGCAGCGTGAATATTCGCCATAATTCCTTTAAGTCTTTCATCAACTTCTTCTGAAGTCCAACTTAAACGTAAAGAGTTTTGAGACATTTCAAGACCAGAAGTTGCAACACCACCTGCGTTTGAAGCTTTTCCTGGAGCAAATAATATTTTAGCATTTTGGAAAACATGCATTGCTTCAGGAGTTGAAGGCATGTTTGCACCTTCAGCAACACAAATACATCCGTTTGCTACTAATGTTTTAGCCTCTTCTTCGTTCAACTCGTTTTGAGTAGCACATGGTAAAGCAACATCACATTTTACTTCCCAAGGACGTTTTCCAGCTACGAAAGTTGCGTTTGGATATTTAGTTACATAGTCAGAAATTCTTCCGTAATTTACGTTTTTAATTTCCATTACATAAGCTAATTTTTCTGCTGTAATTCCGTCTGCATCATAGATATAACCTGATGAATCTGACATTGTTACAACTTTTCCACCTAATTGAGTAGCTTTTTCTGTAGCATATTGAGCTACATTTCCAGAACCTGAAACAACAACTGTTTTTCCAGCGAAACTATCACCTTTAGTGGCAAGCATGCTTTGTGCAAAATACACATCACCATATCCAGTAGCTTCTGGACGGATTAATGAACCTCCAAAAGAAATTCCTTTACCAGTTAAAACTCCAGTAAATTCATTTCTTAATCTTTTATATTGACCAAACATGTAGCCAACTTCTCTTCCACCAACTCCAATATCTCCTGCAGGAACGTCAGTGTCTGCACCAATATGTTTAGATAATTCCGTCATAAATGCTTGACAAAATTTCATGATTTCAATATCAGATTTTCCTTTTGGATCAAAATCTGCACCACCTTTTCCTCCACCCATTGGTAAAGTTGTTAAACTATTTTTGAATGTTTGCTCAAAAGCTAAAAATTTCAAAATACTTAAATTTACCGATGGATGAAAACGAATTCCTCCTTTATAAGGTCCAATTGCAGAGTTCATCTGAATTCTATAACCTCTGTTTACTTGAGTTTTACCAGTGTCATCTATCCAAGTTACTCTGAACATGATTACTCTTTCTGGTTCAACCATTCTTTCCAAAAGCATTTTGCCTTCGTATTTTTTATTCTCTTCAATAAAAGGAATTACTGTTTCGGCAACTTCCTTAACAGCTTGCATAAATTCAGGCTCGTTAGGGTTTCTTTTAGCAACCGCTTCAATAAAGTTGTTGATACTTTGTGACATAAAATATAATATTAATGTTTAAGAAAACGTTTTCGTAATATTTGACAAATATACATTTTATAAAAATAATGGCACAATTTTTTTTAAATTCTCATAATTTTTATCTTTTCGTTAAGATTTTTTAATGATATGTAAAATTAATGACCTGTTTTAAAACTATTTGTGCTTTTTTTCGTTGATATACAAGTATTTTTTTATTTTATTTTATTAGTGAATGATGTTTTTATATATTTGTCGAGAATTGAATTAATCTGTATGAAAATGACCAAGTATTTTATTGTCACTTTATTGCTTTTGTTTGGTGTAACCAACAAGTTACAAGCACAGTTTGGTTTTTCCCATGAAATTGGTGGTATCATAGGCCCTGTAGCATTTCAGTCTGACTATGGAGAGCGAAACGATATTTCTACAAATGCAGGAAATACTGGTTTTGGTATTGGATTAATCCATTATCTAAATTTTTCTTACAAAGCAGAATGTAATTGTTACACTCCTGAGACCTACTTCAATGATCACTTTAAATTAAGAAGTGAATTATCCTACAACAAAACTAATTTTCAACATTTTGGAGAATGGGTTGCAGATGATAAAACTTCATTAGGAGCTAAACAACTAAGAGCAATGCGAGGAAGTACTGCAGTTACAAATATCGGAATGCAATTAGAATTTTTTCCTCTTAGCATTAGAGATTTTACCGCAAGTATTGGAAGTTGGGCGCCATTCGTAAGTCTTGGTGGCCAATTTAGTTTCTTTAAACCAACAGCCGAATCTAACTTAGGTCCTGGTTTAGGTCAATTACCAACAGTTACTCCAATAAAATATATTGATGCTTTTGATGTTAAAGGAGGTACAACATGGTCTGTTGTTTCAAGTGTAGGAACTAGATATAAATTAACTGAACTTTCAGATTTAATGGTAGATTTGAGATTTCAATACTACTTTTCAAACTGGGTTGATGGTTTAAGTCCTGATCCTAAAGTTTATCTTGAAAATAGAGCAAACGACTGGAATGTTTGGTTAAACTTTGGATACATCTATTATATAAAATAAAATTATATAAATAAAAACCCGATTCATTAATTTTTGAATCGGGTTTTTGTTTTTATCTGAATGCTTGTTCTAAATCGGCAAGTAAATCGTCTATATCTTCAATACCGGTGCTTAATCTAACTAAGTCATCGGTAATTCCTACTTCAAGTCTTTTATCTTCTGGAATTGATGCGTGAGTCATTAATGCTGGATGATTGGCTAAACTTTCTACACCACCTAAAGATTCTGCTAAAGTGAATACTTTTAGTTTTTCTAAAAAGGAAATTGCATCTTCTTTTCTTCCCGATGTGAATGTGAATGAAACCATTCCACCAAAACCACTCATTTGTTTTTTAGCAATGTCATGGAATGGATGATCTGGCAATCCAGGATAATAAACCTTAGCTACTTCTGGATGATTGCTTAAAAATTCGGCCACTTTCATTCCGTTTTCACAATGTCTTTGAACTCTTAAGTGTAACGTTTTAATTCCTCTTAAAACCAAATAACTATCCATTGGGCCAAGTGTTCCTCCGGTTGCAAATTGTTTAAAATGCAATTCATCACCTAATGCTTTATCCTTAATAATCAAAGCGCCTGCAATAACATCAGAATGTCCACCAAGATATTTTGTTGCTGAGTGCATTACAATATCAGCACCTAAATCTAATGGCTTTTGCAAATAAGGCGTTGCAAAAGTATTATCAACCGCAAAAAGGATATTATGTTTTTTAGTGATTTTTGCTATTTCTGCAATATCAGCTAATTTCATTAATGGATTGGTTGGCGTTTCAACCCAAACCAACTTCGTGTTTTCATTAATTAATGATTGAAATTTATCCAAATCATTCATATCAACGAAGTGAAATTTTATACCACTATCTTTATATAAACGTGTGAATAATCTGTAAGTTCCACCATATAAATCATCCATTGCAATGATTTCGTCTCCAGCTTTGAACATTCTCAACAAACAATCTGTTGCTGCTAATCCTGATGCGAACGCTAAACCTCTTGCACCATTTTCAATTGAAGCCAAAGCGTCTTCTAAAGCTTGACGCGTTGGATTCGCAGCACGACTGTATTCATAATCACCAACAGGAATTCCTGGGCTTGTTTGTGCATAAGTTGAGGTTTGAAAAACAGGAGTCATTACAGCTCCAGTTACTTTTTCGTGGTGTTGACCACCGTGTATTACTTTAGTATTGAATTTCATTTATTTTGATTTTATTTTTCGTAGGTAATAAATGGTATCACCTTTTTTTGGGTGTTTGTTTCACAAACTAGTTTTTGTGGTGATTTCATTTCTATATTTTTTACAAAGGTATTTTAAATTAAATAAATTTTCTAATATTCATCATAAAACCCAAATGAATTCCTTCATGATAATTATTAAACTCCATGGCATCTTTTATGTTTGCTAAATGAAATCCTGTTCCTGTAATGAATTCGTTATAAGAAGTGAATTTTCCATTAAAATAATCTTCTTTGGTTTTTTCTAACAATGAAAATAATAAAACTTTCAATTCATTTATTTCTTCTTGAATTGTTGCTGTAGGCTTTGAGCCATTTTTGTACTTGTCCATCATTTCTGTTGAAACATTCATAGGTAAACCCGAAAGTCTATATATCAAACCTTGTTGTGACACAATTATGTGACCTAAATTCCAAGCCAAATTATTACTAAAACCTTCTGGAATTTTATTCAGTTGTTCTAACGAATAATTCTCAATAATTTTTAAATAAATTTTTCTGCTGGTTTCCCAAATTTTAAATGTTGCTTCCATGGTGTGACTTTATAATTGTAAAAAATTATCTGATTTTGGTATTAAATTCATTACATCAATTGCAATTTGAGGTGTTGGATTTGCAATTTTCCTTAGTTTGGTATCCATCCAAGCACCATCAACAGTAATGGTTGCCAGCAATTCATCTTTATCATTTTTAAATTCGTGAATAAGCGTCCATCGTGAAGCATCTTCTTTTATTTTATCCACTTTCGTGCTGATAAAAACCTTTTGATTCATTCGCATTTCTCTTCTAAAAACACATTCTTCACGAAACAATATTGGTCCAAAATGTTGTTCTTGCATAATACGCATTGACATTCCTAATTGTTCAAGAATTTCAACTCGATGTTGCGCTCCAAAATCGTAATATGCGCTGTGACGCACGTGAAAATTTGGGTCTAAATCGGCCCAACGAATATGTATTTCTTTAGTAAATGTTGACATTGATTGCAATTTTTTTACAAAAATACAGATTATAAGTTTCAAATGAATTTTCTTTGCAAAAAGAAAAAATTATGACTGATACCATATACTATTTAGCGAGTTGCGATACGTGTAGAAAAATTATAAATTCGTTACCGAAAAGTGCAAATTTGAAATATCACAACATAAAACAAGATCCAATTACAAGTGAAGAATTAGAATATATGCGTTCTCTTTCTGGAAGTTATGAAGCATTATTCAGCAAAAAAGCGCAGTTGTATAAATCGATGGATTTGAAGAATAAAAACTTAACAGAAGACGATTATCGCAAGTATATTTTGGAACATTATACGTTTATAAGTCGTCCAGTTTTTATAATTCAAGACAAAATTTACATCGGAAACACACAACAAAACATGTTGCAAGTAATGAAAGCATTAGAAAATGTCTAAAAGAACTTGGGCATTATTTGCAGCAACATTAGTTTCCATAATTTATGGTGTAACCTTTACTATTGCTAAAGATGTTATGCCAAAATACGTCGAGCCGTTCGGATTTATCACCATGCGCGTTGGCGGTTCGGTTTTATTGTTTTGGTTGGTTTCCTTTTTTGGACCCAAAGAAAAAATTGCTTTAGAAGACTATCCTCGAATTGCAGCTGCTGCTTTATTTGGCGTAGCTTTAAATATGCTTACTTTTTTCAAAGGGCTAAGTTACACATCACCAATAATGGGTGCGGTTTTAATGGTTACAACACCAATGATTGTCTTAATTCTTTCAGCTATTATTATGAAAGAACGAATGCAAAAACGTAAAATATTTGGAATAATATTAGG
>CANGUP010000115.1 GCA_947457105.1 Flavobacteriaceae bacterium | reverse complement strand
TCGTCTTCAAAGACATCATTAATCAGCAACGTATCATCTCCATTTTCGTGCATTTTTTTGAATGCTTTTTCCCAACCATTTCTTGGTTCTGATTTAGGCTTAAGAATAATATAGCCTTTCTCAAGTATGAGTTCAACTTTGTCAGTTATATTATATTTTTCAAGTAAGGTTTTTGATAAACGTATTCCTTTTGAGTTTCCGATTGGGATTATTGAAACGTCCATAATAATTTTATTTAGTGACCACAAAGTTATTACTTTATTTGTAACAACCTAATTATTTTATATGGATATCTTTTTGCTGTTTCGAAAGCCAATCGTCGCCAAAGGTCGATGTTAGAGCTCGTAGCGGCTTATGAAAATCTTTTTTTCATAACCGCTAGAGCGAAGTTATGAAAAGAAATCAAACAATTTACCGAAAAACTAGCCATGAGTTTTAGCAAGTGTTGGCGGTAGTGCTTATTTTCTCAGAACTTTTCGGTTAAATAGAAAACCGTATCAATAAAATACAAAATCTCGTTTCTTGTCAATACATTTTCGTCGTGTAAATCTTCTAATATGATTCCTAATTCATGATTGATATAATCATTATTTCGATTGTTTTCAAAACCATTCAATGTTAGAAATTCTTTGACTTTGCTTAAATCTGTATTCGAAGTAATTGAAACATAATTTTGCTGAACCACTGCATATAAAACTTCATCATTCTTTGTAAAACCTAACAATTTATAAGCAGTGTCGGAAAAGAAATAATTATGAAGCAATAAATTGTATAAATAATCTTTCCAAGAGTTGTAATAAATTGCATCGTTCAGTTTTAGGACATGTTCACTGTCTTTAAGATAGACTTTTTGTTCTGCGCCTTCACTTACATATTGTGAAAGGTCAATATTTTTAATCCAAAGATTATTTTGAGAAATGTAATTTTCTAACCTCTTTGTTTCTTCACTCTTGAGATGCTTTTCGCCTTCAATTGTTGGGCTTGTTGTTTCGCCATTTTTAAGGTAACTGGCGATTGTTTGGATAATTGTTCCAAACCTAACTTCGCTCTTTCCTGAAAGGATATTGTGTAGTTCATATTTCAAAACATTTTGCATTTACAAATATAATCAAATTTTCAATTATAGAAAATTGTAATTAGTAATGCGATTTTCAAAAATAACGTCTCCTTGCTAGAGCTCGTTGCGGCTTATGGAAAGCTTTTTTTCCATAACCGACCAAGCGAAGTTATGAAAAGTAAACGAACAATTTACCGAAAAACTAGCCATGAGTTTTCAAATTTTGGCTATTGGGGAACATTTACTACCTGAATACTTCTTAGTTGTCTGAATTTTATTCAAATTCCGTTTTGGACCAGCTTGAATTTGTATGTGTTGAATGAAAAGTACATCGAAATATCAGGAAATAGAAAATACTTCTATGTTTTAGGAACTGTAACAGGAACTTTTGTTGGCATGCTGGTTCTAATTGTATCTTTAAATTATTTTGCTAATCAAACGGATTTTCTGGCTAAGTATTTAATGAAAGCAATCATTCCATTAGTTTTTCTCGGGTTAGGAATTTATCAAGGTATAAAGTTTTATAAGAAGTATTAAATTGTACATGCTTTGCGCTGCGAAGTCTCCTGACTTAGTAGCGACAACACTTTGCAACTAAAACAGTTTATAAGTCAGCTTTACTATAGTTGGGATCGGATGTAGTTTTGAGTACGAAGACGGGAGACTTCGCACAGCGGGGCTTGGTGGCTCTTTTGGATTTTTTAGCGTTAGTCTGTGCGTTGCAAAAAATACAAATGTGCTACCAAATGCGTTGCTATTATTTTACTTTTTCTAAAATCATTTTCAATAAAAAATATCCGTTCTTATAAATTGGTTGTATTCCGTCTGATGGAATAAGTTCTCCATGAAATAAAATGTTTCTTAGTTGGTATAAAGTTTCAATAAGAGATTTACATACATAATTTCCTCTACAATAGCTGTCAACTGTGTCACGCTTGAAATGGTACGAATCACATTTATAGAAATTCTTTGGTGTAGTTTGAAGATTTGTCTCTATTGCATTGGTCGTTATGATTGGAATTAGTTGCAGGAAAAACACTCTTATATTCTCTTGTTGCTTTGCACTTAACGCTCCGAAGTTAGCGGTTGTCGTAGCACTTAGTTTTAAATGTTCCAAATCAAATTCGGTATGTTGGTAATTGAAAAATGTTGTTCCTGTACTATTTTTTAGAAAAACTTGGATTTGATTTATTACACCAAGTTTTCCACTGTCTTCCCTCTTTAAGTAATAGGTAATTCCATTTAGCGTTTCATTGTTAACCAAGTTTTTAGGATTCTTTTCTTTGATTATTTCGTGAAAAGATATTATTCCTGTTTCACTTGTTAGAATATGATTTTGAAGAGCGTGATGTAATGCAGATAAATAGCTTCTGAAAGTTTCGCCTTCTTGCCCGTCATTTTCTAAATAGGCACTTATGCCATTTCTAACTGGGTTAGCATTGTTTTTGGTTGCATTAATTTTAGCCCTTTCGCCATCAAGTGCAGGAAAGTGAGAATTGTACCAAGCATTAAAAGGAATCCAAGCTTTTATAAAATAGGTAACGTAGTCAATATTTGACTGCTCTATCCAACGTTTTAGATTTTCTGTTGTTACTGCCATTTTTAATCGTTTTATTTTATAAATTTCAATGCATCAACTTCACTTTTTTCAATTGCCATTTCTACTGCTTTTTTAGCAATTTCTAAAAGTCTTTCGCTTTCTACTTTTAGTTTGAAACTTTCTTCCACCAATTCGGCAATTTGTTCTTGTTTTTTAAAGTCTATAATAGGAACAACAACTTGTTCTATTTCTTCTTTACGCCAATGCAAAATGATAGAACCACCAGCATCTCTTTCAGCTTGCATTTGAACCAGTTTTGAATTCAATGCTAAAGTCAAATACTCAGGTAAAATTTCATTTGTGTTTTTTACTTGTAAATGAAGTATAGCACTAGAGGTTATTCCGTCCAAATCTTCACGTAATAGATAAGCAGTCCCAACGCTTCCGTCTTTGCTAAAAAGAATAGTCCCTTTTTTTGGTTTAAGTTTTTCTATTTGTTCTTTATTGTCTGTAATAAATGAGTTGGTCAGTACTTTGTTTGGATGACTTAACCCAAATTTATTATAATCGGCTACTCTATAAAATGGCAATCCTTCTTCATCAGAATAATGTTGTGAACCTGGCTCAATAGATTTTGAGACATCAACTAAGTTGATTAATGAATCATGTTTTTGTGTTACGATTTTATCAATTATTTGTTCGTATTTTTTTTGATAATACTCTGCATCTAACCTTTTTGTTATCGCAAAACTCTCTTTGAAACTTTTTATGTTTACAGGTTCTTTGCTAAGTTCAAAATTTTGCAACCCTATTTCTTGAAGTAAGATGTATTCGGCTTGATAATATGTTTGTTGAGAAAAAGTTTGCTTACTATATGCTTTTATAATACTTGATTCAATTAATTTTTGAAATTCAAAACTAAAAGTTGGAACAATAAGTTTTTCAACTTCCCTACAATTTAAATTTACTTGACCCATTTGCCTTGATAAGTAATGCAAATACTTTTTGCCGTAATAAGTATTTAGATAAATATTCAAAAAATGGGGATTTATTTTTTTGTCGTCAACTCTTATTAATGCAATATTTTGATTGATGTTTGCTGGTAATATTTCTTTAGTTATTAAACAAGACCTAGCAATAATATCATGAGTAGCACCTATTATTGTTGTTAAAATATCATTTTCTTTTAATTCAGTTCTTTTAACTTCTTCATTTCCTTTAGCTGATAAATAATCGTTGAAAAATGGTTTAATATAATTATCTCTTACATTATCAGTTTTTATAAATTTAATTTCTGTACCATAAAAACTATGATTTGCCATTGATGGTGTATGACCTGTTTGAACAGTATTTTGTAAATAATATTTTAAATAGTTGAAGTTTTTTGATTTTAGTTTAGAAATTAATTTTACATATTCTTTCTTAAAAAAATCACTTTCCATTCTAAAATCTTCACTCCTTGTTTCAACCTCACTTTTCATTAACACACTTATTTCAAGCCCTTCCAACAAAGTATTATATTTTACTTCATTAAAAGGGCTTAGAGAAAAAAACTTAACTTCTCCTTCTTTCCAAACTCTGCAAATGCTTCTGCAATACCATCTTTTGTTAAGCCATCATGATTAAACAAATCGTGCTTCACAATTAAATGCCCGTGAGTGTCTAGTAAATATTCTTCTAAGGCTTGTGGAGTTGCTTGATAATGGTCGACAGGTTCGGCAACCATATTAATTGAAGCTTCCTTTTTGGCTGACTTCGGAAAGTCTTTTTTACGTACAAATATTTTCTCACCACTATTGTCTTTGCTTTTTTCTTGCATCGTTGCAAAGAAAATTGGATAATCATCTACTTTAGGACATAGAACATCGTCCCATTTTTGAATTAATAAAACACTCGTTTTAGTGCCAGTATGTGGTTTGAATACATTGCCGTGCAATCCTACAACTGCTAAAATTCTGCAATGTTCTGCTATAAACTCTCGTATTTGTTTGTCGCTTGTGTTATTAAATCTCCCTTGAGGCAGTACTACTGCCATTCTTCCTCCTGATTTTAAAAAGTCAAGGTTGCGTTCAATAAAAAGAATATCTCTGCCTACGGCAGTTTGATATTTACCATTGTCCTTTTTGCCTAATTCATACTTTGCCAAAATTCTGCTTTCCTTGATATCGCCAGCAAATGGAGGATTTGCCATTAAAATATCAAACTGGAAATCTCTATTGCTATTCTTATCAGTTCTTAATTTTTTTAGTTTCTTCCAGCCTTCGTTATATGTGTCAATCCAGTCTTCGTCTTCAATTTTTTCATCCCATCTTTCGTAATCCAATGTGTTTAAATGCAGAACATTTGTTTGTCCGTCACCCGCGATTAAATTTAAAGTCCTTGCTACACGAACTGCCTTTTCGTCAAAGTCAATTGCAAATACTTTATCATTTACATAGTCTGTGCATTCTTGTGGTTTATCTTCAAGAGTAAACAAATGGCTTTTATCGAGTCCTTTCTTTTTAAGTATCTGTTCCCACACGTGAAAAATGGTATGAACAGGGAAACCACAACTGCCAGCGGCAGTATCAATAATGGTTTCTTCTTGTTTTGGATTCAACATTTTTACACACATATCAATTACATAACGTGGTGTAAAATATTGTCCTTTTTCGCCTTTACTGCTTTTGTTAATCAAATATTCAAAGGCTTCATCAACTACATCAAGATTAGAGTTAAATAGTTTTACATCTTGCAAACTCGAAATGCAAACAGAAAGGTGAGAAGGTGTAAGCATCAATTTTGCATCGTCAGTAAAAACACCTTCCCATTTTTGTTTGGCTTTGTCAAACAAGTTTTGAATTTTGGATTTTAGTTCGGTTTCAGTATCACCGTAATTTCTGAATTCCAAATGTCTTGTGCGGTTTCTACCGCTTTGCATTTCGTCAAATAGCTTAGTGAAAATTAGTTTGAATAATTCTTCAAATACATCAACACCAGCATTAGCCAAAACTTCGTCTTCCATTTCCAAAATCAAATCTTTCAAAGATTTTCTTTCGGTTACAAGTTTATCTTTTTTAATTAAATCGTCAATTGTCCAACGTTCTTCTAAAATATCAGAAAGCTTTTGGTCTGCTCTTGGTATTTCAGGAATATCTTCAAAATAGTTAGGGTCTTTTCTGTGGTAATACGAAATTGAATCGCCATTACTCCAAATTCCAATTGGTGCACCTGTTGCGTTACAATAAGATTTTAACTGCTCTTTTCCGTCTTTTAGTTTTGGTTTTTTCAACTCCACCATGATAAAAGGTGTTGTTGTTTGGTTCTTGTCAAATATTACTATGTCGGCTCTTTTCTTTTCACGTCCAAAAGAAACAGCATATTCAAGTTCCATTCTATCAGTCGAGTAGCCAAAGTTGTCACGGAGTACCAAAACATATAATTGTCTTACAGCTTCTTCGGGAGTTACTTTAATTTCCTTTTTTCTAACAAGGCAAACTGCATAATATCCTGTTTTATCTTCTCTTTTTATTAAGGTCTGTTCTAGAGATTGTATTTGCTCTTGGCTAAACTGTGTCAGCTTGTAGTTTGAGTCCTTGAGTATGTCTGATAGAATCATATTTTGAATTTCTTAATTATTAATTTTCTGTCGGTAAAAGTAGTTTTTTATAGCCGTTTTTGTCCCAAAGTAAAAGAACAATTTACCGAAAAACTAGCCATAAGTTTTAGCAAGTGTTATAAGGCGTTGCTATTACATCATGTCTTTCAATTTATTAAATTTTTCAGTCAGCTTTTTCTCCATGCTCATTTCTATATTTTGAATTTTCAAGCCTAGCTTAATATCTTCTTCAGAATAAGGCTCAGAATATATCTTTTGGAATCCTACAATAACAAAATCAAGTATTTTTTCTCTTGCTTTAACATCAAACTTTTCTTCACCTAAAAGCATTTTTATGTGATTTTGAATTGACATCGCTAAAGTTGTTTTGAAAGTATATTTATCATGAAGTTTTTTTGCTTGTGTGTATTGGCTTGTACAGAAATATAAATAATATACAATTGGAGAAAACAAGATAAAGCGTAAATAAAAGTTCACATCTAAACTTTTTAATGACCAACTGTACAGAGCTAGCTCAAATATGAATAAAAGTAAAATGACAACTAGAAGTGAAAGTGAAGTGTAAAAAATCCGTTTTTCCCACTTTTCTAACTGTGAAAATAGTTTTAATTTTTGTCTTTCAAATTCTCCACTTAGTCCTGTTTCTGCAGCTAAATCGTATATTTTTTTAATCTCATTCAAGATCTTTATACTCTCATCACTATTCTTACTAATTGTGTTTATATTCTCATTTGAACCGTCTAGTAATAATTTTATTTTTTTACTATTCTCACTACTATTATTAAACAATACTTGTATTTCAGAATTTGCATTTCGAATTTTTAATTCTAATTGTACAATAGATTTTTCAAGTGTTTGTGAGTTTTCATTATTTGATTTACTTTGTTCCCAAAGTTTTCTTATTGACGTGTCAATTGACGTTAGTTCTCTATGTTTTTTCCTAAGTTCGTTAGCAAAAGTTTTAACTTCATTATATTGTGTAGTTGAATTAACCTTAATTTTTGCAATTTCTTCTGAGTTAATTCTTGCAGAATTTAGTTTTGCTTGTAGTCCGATAGTTTTGTCTTCAATTTTGGCCGATAATGGTAAAAACTTTTTATCATAAAATGAATTTACGTCGTTCAAATATTTTGTTACTACTCTTCTTTCTTTCCGGAATTTCTCTATCGTAACAGTTGTAGTTTTAATAGTAGTACTGAGTGAAGAATTGAAATTTTTAGCTTGAGTTAAATTATTTGAAATATCTGTAAGAATACCAACAGATTCAACTAATCTACTTTCAAGAACTTTCGATCTTTCAATGATATCAGTAACAATTTTATTCGCTTCATCTCTCTTCAATTGAAGGCTATCTTTATTCGACATAATTAAATTTTTATGAAGTTTTTCGCAATTTAACTAAAATTAAATACTTCAAGTTAATAGATTATTTTAATTGACGATTTGGTTTTCTTGGCAATGTCTTATAACTTGTTTCTATGCGAAACAAACCTTAGTATACACCCATAATTGGGTCGATTTGTCTGACAAACGTTATACTTTATTTTTTACTCAAATATATAATTAATTCTGTATAAATCTTTTAATACCCCACAAATTGGTCTAAAAAATAAAGTATTCAGCAGCAACGTTAACAAAGATTACCACTGTTAAAAATTCTTTAAAAGTAAACGGCTAGCAAAATAATTTTTTTGAATAGCTGTTATTATAAAAGTTTTAACCCTTAAATTTTAGTATCATGGATTTTACGTTAGAAAATTTTGATTTCAAAGTAAACACTTTGACAACGGTAGCAGAAATTGATCAACTGCTAGAGGAACAAGCACTTCAAATAAAAGGATTTGAAGTAAAATTAGGGAGCCGCGAGTTGCAATCGGACAGATCGGTTTACCGCAGCGAAAATTTAGACCTAGAAATTGCAGAACTGCAAGCTAGTGTCACCTCGAAAGAAACGGAACTTGCCGCCTTAACACCCGGCACCCGCCCACACGAAAATGTAGCCATCGAATTAGACAGTGCGAGAGCTCGTTTGCGACGATTAAATTTCCGCAAATCGGAAACCCTAAGTGCCCTTTCGTTAGTAGATAAAAACACCGATACTGGTGAGGCACAATTGCTCCTACTGTATTTTACTCGTTTCAACGAAGCGTTAGAGTTAAGAAAAGCAGCTTTGTAATTATAATTTAATTTCAAGGGGTAAACACCAGCATTTTTTCTGGTGTTTTTTTAGATTTGAATTGCGTAGTAAATAGGTGCGTAGTAAAATCATTACGCATTGAACCATTACGCAATGATGCGTAGTAAAATGGTGCGTAGTAAAATCATTACGCATAAAACTAGTACGCAAGTATTAATTTGTTTTGTGATTGATTATAGAAAAATAGTTACAGATGAAAAACAAATTTCAAAATTTAGGTATTCAACTAAAGGAAATAGCGGATTTGTTATTTGTTCCTGAAACAACTTTATATTCTTGGTTTGCTAGACAAAGTACTATCCCTCCAGAGTATGCCGGGTACATCTCGGGATTGGAAATCTATCAGCAGCAACAAAATGCGGACGATTTAAAAACCGTGTATTCAAAATGGGAAACCACCAACCGCGCACTTTTAGAAACTCAAAAGACAAAAGCCTTGCAAGAGTTGCGGGTTTTTGAACAAAAAAATAATTGGGCTTTAGACCAACTCAAACAAAAAGAAACCCGATTGCTCCAGCGGTTGCATCTCTCGGAATATTATCCAAAAAACCTTCCTGTTCCTTTGCAAAATACAGAAAACCTAATTTCGTGGTGCAGCTTACTGTCCCGCAAGAGTGCCTTTGATCTTGGCGATACGAAACTTGCCATTCAAAAATTGGAAGAAAAAAAAGCGGGATTAACGGCTCAGATTGAATATTGGGTTACTCAACTTTATGGGCACGAATTGTAAATCCAGGCTATCGGGTTTAAAATAACTGTTAGCTGTGTATTTTTATTTTGAAATTAAAACTTCTTCAATGCTATTGTATGC
>CANGUP010000114.1 GCA_947457105.1 Flavobacteriaceae bacterium | reverse complement strand
AATTGAAAACGATTTAATCGAAGCCAATGAAATGCAACAAGAAACATTTTCAACTATTAAAAGTGGGAAAGACGCTGTAATTCAATCGCCAAGCGGAACAGGAAAAACTACAACTATTGTATTAAATGTAATTCAGCGATTAGAAAAAACTCACGACGAAAGTACGCGTGCCTTAATCATTGTTGAAAACAAAAAGAAAGTCCTTGAAATGGAAGAGCTTTTCTTGAAATTTGGAAATTATACTGACTTAAGTATTTTTGGAGTTCATGACAAAGGTGATACCGATTATGACAAAAATGTAATTTCTATGGGTTTAGATATACTTATTGGAACACCAAATAAAATCAACGCCTTATTTTCTTCAGCAGGATTCAATATGAATACTATAAAAATTTTTATCGTTGATGATGCTGATTTATTATTCAAGCAACGAATGGATGCCATCATTTTGCGCCTTTCAGCAAGTATAGAAAAAACACAACGTATTTTCTTTTGCTCAGAAATCACAGAAAGAGTAGAAGTTTTAGCAGATAAAATTATGATTGAGCCAACATTTTTCGAAATGGAAGATGAGGAGTAGTTTTTAGTTTTCAGTCGCAGTTTTCAGTTTTCAATTTGTCACACTGAGCTTGTCGAATTGCTTTCACTATTATGAAATATACAATTTACAACAATACAATTTACAACACAAAAATGGGTTTAATCAAAATATTTTCAGGAGAAGAAGTTTTAGCTATTTCATTACAAGAAAAAATAGAAGCAGTTGGGATAAATACAGTTTTAAGACATAACAATCAAGCGAATGTTCTACCAAGTATTCAAACTTCAAAAGCTGCTGAGTTATTCATCCAAGAAGTTGATTACGGAAAAGCAAGTCCTGTAATTGAGGAGTTTCGATTGAGTTTATAATTCCTTGAATAAATTCAGTTTGTAGGATAAAGTCGAAATTAATATTCCAAAAACTCCAATAAAAGCAAACGAATATTTCAAGCTTGTAAGTTCGGCGATGTAACCTATTATTGGTGGTCCAATTAAAAATCCGACAAAGCTGATGCTAGACACTATTGTTAATGCAACACTTGTTGAAACTTTTTTGCTGTTTCCAGCTGCATTAAATACGATCGGAATTACATTAGAAACACCAAATCCAACTAACATAAAAGCCATTGTACAGGGAATCAAATAAGGAAATAAAACAGCGCAATATAATCCGATTGATATCACAAATCCACTTGTAAGAATCACATTTCTTGAACCAAATTTTCGAACTAAAATATCGCTCAAAAATCGTCCGATTGCCATAGTTATCATGAAGGAAGTGTAACCCAAAATGGCTAATGCGCCAGGTGCTTTTACAATTTCTTTAAAATAAACACCACTCCAATCAAACATTATTCCTTCACTCGCCATGCATAAAAAACAAATCAAGCCATACCAAATCAAAGTCTTATCTTGAATTTTGAAGAAGGAAGTTTTTTCTTTTTCTATTGGTTTTTGGGGTTTGACTTTTACCAAATAATTATAATTAGTTGCAATTAATAAAGTTATAATCAATAAAACTATTAGGAAATGTTGAAATGGAGATAATTTTAAATAAAGCATTAATAAAGCTAATAAAGCTCCAGAAAATCCAGCCAAACTCCATGAACCATGAAACGATCCTGTTATAGGTTTGTCAAACAATTGTTGTGTAAAAACGCCTTGGCTATTAACAGCAATATTGCAAAAATTACCAAAAAATCCGAAGAGAAATAAACCTAAAGCTAATTGCCAACTTTCTGTCGGTAAACCTAATAAAGTAAGAAAGAAAGCATAAACAAAAAGTCCTAAAATGGCTATTTTTCTACTGCCATATTTTGCAACGACTATTCCGGAAAATGGCATAGCAATTAATTGACCTGCCGGTAAAGCAAATAAAATCGAACCTAAATCAGATTCACTTAAATTCAAACTTAATTTTAAATCAGGAATTCTACTTGCCCAAGTTGCAAAGCAAAAACCCATTCCGAAGAAAAATAACGAAGTTGCTATTCTTATTCGAATAAGGTAAGATTGTTTCGCTTTTTGGAACGATTTTTTAATCTTCGCTTTAGGTAAAATTTTGCTTAAAAAACTATAGTCAATTAATGGCATAAGGTTTCATTAGATTTTCAAAATTACTCTAAATTTATTTTTTGCCTTTCAAATGGTGTAACTAAATCTTCCGAATTATTTAAACTTTAAAAAATTAGCATTTCAATTAATAAATCATTGAAAAACAAACCTTTTTTTTCTGATATTGAAATTGATAAATTCCTTAATTAATCTATCTTTGCACCTTCAAAAAAAAAATCTGATAATCTAATTATCTAAAAATCTAACAATCTAAAATGATTACAGTTAACGATATTGCCGTTGAATTTGGTGGAACAACTCTTTTTAGTGAAGTAACATTTGCTATCAATGAAACTGATAAAATTGCCTTAATGGGTAAAAATGGAGCAGGAAAATCTACTTTGTTAAAAATTGTTGCCGGTGCAAATAAACCAACACGCGGAAATATTTCAGCGCCAAGTGATGCGGTTGTTGCCTATTTGCCTCAACATTTATTAACTGAGGATAATTGTACGGTAATGGAAGAAACATCAAAAGCGTTTGCTGCGGTGTTGAATATGAAAAAAGAAATCGACGAAATCAACGAACAATTGACCATTCGTACCGATTATGAAAGTGATGACTACATGAAATTGATTGAAAGAGTATCGGAGTTATCTGAAAAATACTATTCAATTGAAGAAGTAAATTATGAAGCCGAAGTTGAAAAAATATTAAAAGGATTAGGATTTGAAAGAGAAGATTTCAATCGTCCAACAAAAGAATTTTCAGGTGGTTGGAGAATGCGAATTGAATTAGCAAAAATCTTACTAACAAAACCAGATTTAATTCTTCTAGATGAGCCAACTAATCACTTAGATATGGATAGTATTGAATGGTTGGAGGATTTTTTAATCAATCAAGCTAAAGCTGTAATGGTAATTTCGCACGATAGAACCTTTGTAGATAACATTACAAATAGAACTATCGAAGTTACAATGGGAAGAATTTATGATTACAAAGCCAAATATTCTCATTATTTAGAATTAAGAAAAGACAGACGTGTTCATCAGCAAAAAGCATATGATGAACAACAGAAATACATCGCAGATAATCAAGCATTTATTGACAGATTCCGTGGTACTTTTTCAAAAACCGATGCCGTTCAATCGCGTGTTAGAATGTTAGAAAAAATTGTTCCTATCGAAGTTGATGAAATTGATAATTCGGCTTTAAAGTTGAAATTTCCCCCATCAATTCGTTCAGGTCAATATCCTGTAATTGTCAAAGATTTAGAGAAATCGTATGGCGATAAATTGATTTTTAAAGATGCCAATATCGTAATTGAACGCGGCGATAAAGTAGCATTTGTTGGAAAAAATGGTGAAGGAAAATCAACTATGATTAAAGCCATCATGAAAGAAATAGAAATCAATAGCGGTTCAGTTGAAGTTGGACACAATGCTCAAATAGGTTACTTTGCTCAAAATCAAGCGGCTTTATTAGACGAAAACGCTACTATTTTTGAAACAATTGACAATATTGCAGTTGGAGATGTTCGTACTCAAATTAAAAATATTCTTGGAGCTTTTATGTTTCATGGCGATGACACCACCAAAAAAGTAAAAGTACTTTCTGGTGGTGAAAAAACGCGTTTGGCAATGATTAAATTATTGTTAGAACCTGTAAATCTTCTAATTTTGGATGAGCCATCAAATCACTTAGATATGAAAACCAAAGACATCATTAAAGACGCTTTACGTGATTTTGATGGAACTTTAATACTAGTTTCACACGATAGAGATTTCCTTGACGGATTGGCTACCAAAGTATTTGAATTCGGAAACAAGAGAGTAAAAGAACATTTTGAAGACATAAAAGGTTTCTTAGCTCACAAGAAAATGGATTCTTTGAAAGAAATTGAGAAGTAATTTTTAGTATCAAGTAATTAAGACTAGCTTATAAATTAAACCCGATAAATTCTAAGAACTTATCGGGTTTTTTAATTAACCAATTTAACCTAATTATTTTCTAGCTACGTTTTTTCCACAGCTTCTTTTGAAATTTTGATTATTTCTGTTTGATTTTTTTGTTTTCTAATGGAACTCTCAACCGAGTAAGTTTCTTGCAATAAAATGGTATTACTTATTAAAATTATGTTTAATGTATTTGTTCGCTTCTTTATTTTTACTTTAACAGAATCGTATCCGATAAAGCTAAATAGCAATGTATCACCAACCTTTGCTTTGATAGAAAATTTTCCATCGAAATCGGTATGAGTAAACGTTTTAGTTCCTTTTATTTGAACAACTACAAACGGAAGCACTTCGTTTTTGTCAGAAACGATTCCTGTAATTGTTTTTTCTTGACTAAAACTAAGGAAACAACAAAACATAGTTATGGCTAATGAAATAAGTTTAAGACTTTTCATGGTTTGATTTTTTTTTTAATATGATAAATGGTTTATTCCTTTTTAGGCAAAGGTTTTCCGTCTTTTGTTGTTACAATTACAACACCTTTTTTTCCTTTTTCTCCATAAATTGAAACTGCTTTTTCTGGAGGTAAAATAGAAATACTTTCAATCTTTTGTTTATTCAAAGGCGCATATGGACTCGTCGGATTCGGACCAAATAATTCTTGTTCGGTGTAATATATTTTATTAATAATATAAAGCGGCTCAGGTAATTCTAAAATGATTTCAATATCTTCATCATTAATGTTAGATAGTTTTTCTCTAGTAACTTCACCATCTACTACAACAATTGGATCTAGTTTTTTAGTATCCTTACTCTTTTTTAAATTATCATCATTCTTTTCTGCTTTAACTTCTTCATAAGTTACTCCACGTGTTTCAAAATTGTTATTGCCATACCAAGTAGTGTTAGAATTTCTAGGAGCTTGATTATTTTTTACTACACTTGGTACTTCCATAATATCATCATAACTCTTTGCATTACCTTTTTCTTCAGCTCTATCAGCGATTACTACTGGATTCGGTTTTGCAATTTGCTCTTTCAAAATTTCATCCGCATTTTCTTTAATATTCGGATTTTCAATTTCTGTAGAGACTATAACATTTTGATTTTCTAATGAATCTTGAATTATTGGCCTTTCAACTTCTTTTGTTACGATTTCATTATTGGGTGAAACAATTTCTTTTTCGGTTTTTAAAAACTGATAACCAATGGTAACTACTAATACAATTGAGGCTGCAACTAAAAGTTTCTTCCAATTGTTGTTATGTTTCTTTTCAACTTTGGTATCTAGTTTTGCATCAATTCTCGACCAAACTTTTTCCATCGAGGGAAAATCTTTGGTTTCAGCATTTTCAGCAGCCGATTTTATTTTGTTGAATAAATTATCTTGATTGTCCATGACTTATTTTACTTGTTGATAATAATGATTGTTGACTAATTCTTTTAATTTGGTTTTAGCCACATTCAATTGTGATTTTGATGTTCCTTCCGATATTTTTAGCATGCTTGCTATTTCTTTATGACCGTAACCTTCAATCACAAAGAGGTTAAAAATAGTTTTGCATCCTTCTGGAATAAAATTGAGTAAATTCAATAAATCTTCTTCTTCCAAATGAGTTTCCGGCAACGTTTCCGGATGCAGTTGGATACTTGCGTCTTCAATGTAAATATTAAAGTTTACGTTTCTTTTCAATTGATGTAAACATTGATTTACAGTAATTTTTCTTGCCCAAGCTTCAAAAGCACCCAATTCTTTCAACTGATCCATTTTGGTAAAAATAGTGTAGAAAGCATCGGCCAATACTTCTTCAATTTCTTCTTCCTTTTTTAAATACCTTTTACAAGTGCGAAACAGCTTAGGCGACATCAGTTCGTAAACTTGTCGCTGTGCATCTCGTTGCATTTTTCGGCAGTTAATAAGTATCGTTTCGTTTATCACAATTAAGGTATTTATTATAAAGAGAACATTTTTTATAAAAAGGTTGGTAAGAGATGAAAAAGTTTTTTTTTAGTTTATTCTATTTGCTTTTCACTTTTCACTATTTACTAATCACTAACTTATAAATATTAGATTCTAAAACTTCGGTATCATTATCTTCACAAAGTAAAAATTCAATTTCTTTTTCCGATTTTTTGAAAAGCGTTATTCCTTCAAATTTTTGAGTGTCGGTTATTTTTTTTGTAAAATCAATTTTCATTTTCTTTAAATCAATTCTTCCTACGATGCTTCCAAGAACTTCACCATCATTATAAGTTGAGTCAGTATTCTCTGCAGTTGCTAGAAAATAGATTTTGTCGTCAACTAAAATGGCATCTGTAAAACTGGTTCTTATACCTTTTATTTTAGGTAGTTTGTATTCATTGGCTACAATTCGGAATTCGTTGGCTAAGTTTTTTCCGTCTATAGAGAATATTACATTTTTATTGGTTTTCCCATTACCTCTGTTAAATAGAAACCAAGTTTCACCATTAAAAATAGCACCTTCTAAATTAAAATCTTCTTCAGCTATTTTTCCAAAAGATTGCATAGCCAAATATAAATCGGACAAATCTTGCGATTTAATAACACTTTTAGATTTTGCATCAACCTGAACCATAATGGTACGATTTACTGTTGAACCTGATCCAAAAAGATATAAACTGTCTTGATATTTTGTTATGGCTTCAAAATCGGGTTTAATGCTTTTTGCAATATTTTCTTCTGAATTTTCTGCTAATGCATGACGTTCAAGTTTATTGCTATCCATATAATATTCATATAAATAAGAACTATTATCTCCGATAGCTAAAATTTTATTATCTTGATAAATCAATCCAGAAGCAGAGCCAAGACCAATGATTTTAAATAATAGTGTAAGTTGAAATTTTTCCATTTTGTGTAGAGTATGAGAAACCAAAAATACTATTTTTACAATAATTAAATGAATTAAAAATGAAATCAATTAACGTATAAGATTTTAAAGTTGTTGGAAACATAAATTTGTCAAAAATCCCAACAAAATTAGATATTGATACATATAAAGATTAAGAAGAAGTAGCCTTAGACAAAGTTCAGATGAAGTTAAGTAAAAAACAAGAAGCTATGTATGCACACAATCATAATACCTTTTTAATTTGTTTGCAAGTAATGGACACAAGTGGAAAAGATAGTTTGATTCGTGAGGTAAATAAAAAAATTAATCCGCATGGAGTTGTAGTTCAGAGTTTTAAAACTCCAAATTCTAACGAGTTGGAACACGATTATTTATGGCGTAATTATTTGGCTTTATCAGAAAAAGGAAAATTTGCTGTTTTTAACAGAATACATTATGAAAATGTTTTGGTAACAAGAGTACATCCAAAATATATTTTGTTTGAATACCTTCTTGGAATTGAAAAAGTAGAAGATATCAAGCCTCAATTTTAGGAAAATCGTTTTGATCAAATCAACAACTTTGAAAAACATATTTCTCAAAACGGAACTAAAATTCTATCTTCATCTTAGTAAAGAAGAACAACGTTTAAGATTATTGAAACGACCAGAAACTCCAGAAGACAATTGGAAATTTTCGACAGGTGATTTAAAAGAACATGAACGCTGGGAAGATTATATAAGTATTACGATGAGCAATTAACAAGACTTCTAAAGATTATGCGCCTTAGTATGTTATTCCTGCTTATGATAAAGGTGTTGTACGTTATATTGTTGCAAAAACCATTTGGTAAGAAATGCAAAAATTAACGGATATCACCAAACCAGAATTAGATACAAAACTTGCAGCAAATATTGATGTTTATAGAGAACAGTTTAAAAAATAAGTCAATACAAATTTTATTTATTTATAAAATTTCTAAAATCTGTGTTCCTTTCTATTATCTTTGCGCACTCAAAAAATGCATCGTGAATTTATCTCAATACACTAAAGAGTTTCGTTACAACCTTCAACTAGCTTATCCAGTAATTTTGGGTATGCTTGGTCATACTTTAATTGGAATTGTAGATAACATTATGGTTGGAAAATTAGGTTCCACCGAATTGGCTGCAGTTTCTCTTGGAAATAGTTTGATTTTTGTTGCGATGTCAATTGGTATAGGATTTTCTACTGCTTTAACGCCAATTGTAGGTGAAGCTGATGCAGAAAAAGATAACAATAAAATTCGTTCAGCTTTTCATCACGGAATGCTTTTGTGTACTATTTTAGGTTTTGCATTATTCGGAATGGTGGTTTTAGCCAAACCTATTATGGAAATGTTACACCAACCAAAAGAAGTTATTGAATTGGCTAAACCTTACTTAGATTGGGTAGCTTTTTCGTTAGTTCCACTAATAATTTATCAAGGATACAAGCAGTTTGCCGATGGTTTATCGATGACAAAATATTCGATGTATGCTATTGTTGGAGCAAATATAATTCATGTTATCATCAATTATTTATTAATCTACGGAATTTGGATTTTTCCAAAAATGGGAATTATAGGTGCAGCACTTGGAACGGTTATTTCAAGAATTGCAATGGTAGTTTTTATGCATTTCATTTTGGCAAAACAAGAACGTTTGAAACAGTATTTTAAAGGATTTAGTTTTGATGAAATTAAAAAAGTAACTATTGTCAAAATTATAAATCTAGGAATGCCTTCAGCTATGCAAATGTTGTTTGAGGTAGTACTATTTACAGCTGCAATTTGGCTTTGCGGAAATATAGGAAAAACGAGTCAAGCTGCCAATCAAATTGCATTGAGTTTGGCTTCAATGACCTTTATGTTTGCTATGGGATTGAGCGTAGTTTCAATGATTAGAATTAGTAATCAAAAAGGATTGCAAGACTATAAGAATTTAGTTGTTGTGGCTCGTTCTATTTTTTTATTAGCTATAATTATTGAAGTAGTTTTTGCTATATTATTTGTAGCTTTTCATCAAATTTTACCACCATTATTTATGGATATGAAAGACCAAGTTCAACTAGTTGATAATACTGAAGTTGTAACTATTGCTTCTAAATTATTATTAGTTGCAGCCGTTTTTCAAATTTCAGATGGAATTCAAGTTGTGGTTCTTGGTGCTTTACGCGGATTGCAAGATGTTAAAATCCCTATGTATATTACGTTTGTAGCGTATTGGATTATTGGATTTCCAATTTCTTTTTATTTAGGAGAATATACCGATTTTAAAGCTGTTGGTGTTTGGTTAGGGCTTTTAGCAGGATTAACAGCTGCAGCATTATTTTTGTACATTCGTT
>CANGUP010000113.1 GCA_947457105.1 Flavobacteriaceae bacterium | reverse complement strand
GCTAGTGGAATAGCTTTTTCAATAAATGGATGATTGATCCATACTTTAGCCGAATCATAACTGATATTTCCTGTTGGATTATCTATATGATAAACTGATGAAAGAATTAATTGCATCGGACTTCCTTGCGCACCAAGAACTAAATCGACTCCATCAATATTACTTGAGAATTTTTCTTCAAATTGTTTTTGCAATAAAATCAAAACCGTAATTATTGCCACACTTGAAGCTAATAATATGATACTTAAAAGTGTGTTTAATGGTTTGAACCAAATGTTTCTCCAAGCTAATTTTGCTATCATATTAATTGAGATTTATTTGGTTAGAAAATTTGTTTTTTAATCGAGAATCGTGAGTCACAATTACCAATGCTGCTTTATATTCTTTGGATAATTTTTCAAGTAAGTCAGCAACCTTAAAAGCATTTTCATCATCTAAACTAGATGTTGGTTCGTCTGCCAAAAGTAATTTTGGTTCGTTTATTAAAGCTCTTGCTATAGAAACTCTTTGTTGTTGACCAATACTCAATTGAGAAGGTAATTTGTGCTTTTGATTTTCCAAATCCAATTCAGCTAACAGTTTTTCAGCTTTTTGGACTGCTTTTTTTCCTGTTGCTAACCACGAAGCTAAAACTACATTTTCTAAAACGGTCATCGATGCTATAAAATGAGATTGTTGCAAAATCAAACCAATATTCTTTCCTCTAAACTGATCCAACTGTTTTTCAGAAAGTGAAATAATATCAATATTTTCGATAATAATCTCACCATCTTTTGGACGTAATAATCCTGCTAAAAGATGCAATAAAGTTGTTTTCCCTTTTCCTGAATTTCCTGTGATAAGTAATGCTTCAGAGGGATTACACTTCAACTCTGGAAATTCAAACTGCGTGTCTTTATTATAAAAAAAAGTAAGGTTTTTTGTTTGTAGCATCATCAAAAAAAATATGTTGCAAGTTACTCAAACAAAATCATTTATTTTCTTACTATTTTCTTAAAATATGCCTTCGTCTTGAAAGCTGTAATAACCTGTTTCAGTCACAATGATATGATCTAAAACATATATATCTAATTGCTTACCTGCCATTTTTAATTTTTGAGTAATTTCTTTATCGGCATCACTTGCCATTAATTTTCCTGACGGATGATTATGCGTCAAAATAATGGATGTTGCATTTTGTTCAAAAGCCGTTTTAAAAACAATTCTACTATCGACTACCGTTCCTGTAATTCCACCTTTTGAAAGTTGTGCTTTGTGAATGATTTTGTTAGAATTATTCAGATATAAAATCCAAAATTCTTCATGAGGTAATTCGCCAATTATGGGTTGCATGATTTCGAAAACGGCTTTGCTTGATGTTATTTTTTTAAGCTCCTCTGCGTCTTCGGTTCGTCTTCTTCTTCCTAATTCTAATGCTGCGGCGATAGTGATTGCTTTAGCTTCGCCAATTCCTTTAAATTCGGTAAGTTTATGGATTGATAATTTTCCGAGTTGATTTAAATTATTATCGACAGAAAATAAAATGCGTTGACAAAGTTGCACTGCGCTCTCATTTCTTGAGCCGGAACCAATTAAAATAGCAATTAATTCGGAATCTGATAAGGAAGATTTTCCTTTTAGTAGAAATTTTTCTCTTGGGCGATCGTCTTCAGCCCATTGATTGATAGGTGTGTACATTATTATTTTGGCGTTTATTAAAGCACAAAGAACTATATTTTTTTAATGAGTTCAAAATAAAATGATTAGAATTTTCGTTTGAATAAAAAACAATTCATGAAATCGCCCTAAACTCGAGTTTGCGAATGCAAACACCTATGAAAATAGCGATACATATGCACCAATAATAAAATAACATTTACATATGAAACCACCTTTAATTCTTCTTGTGATTTTATTTTCTTTTGGATGTAAAAAAGCTAAAAAAAATAATTTGAAAACTGAAAACATTTCAGTTGATATGATTGAAAATACTTCTACTTTTGAAGAGAAGCTTTCAAATGCTGCAATTTCAATTATTGATAAAAATGTGATTTACACACCTGATTATGTTTCTTTAAAATATCCTAATGGTGATGTTCCTGCTAAAACTGGAGTTTGCTCTGATGTTGTAATTCGGGCTTACCGAAAACTTGGAATTGATTTGCAAAAAGAAGTTCATGAAGATATGAAAGCCAACTTTTCTCAATATCCAACCAAATGGGGTTTGAAAAAAACAGATACTAATATTGACCACAGAAGAGTTCCGAATCTTGAAGTTTTCTTTGAAAGAAAAGGTAAAAAACTTCAATTTTCAAATAATCCAAATAATTATAAAACTGGCGAAATTGTAACTTGGATGATTAATGAAAAATTACCTCATATTGGAATTGTCACTCACAAAAAATCATCTGACGGAAAACGACCTTTATTGGTTCACAATGTTGGAGGCGGACAGGTTTTGGAAGATTGTTTGTTTAGTTATGATATTGTTGGACATTATAAATATGTCAATGTGAAAATATAATAATATTCAATTACTACATTTTCACATTGATATATTAATTCATTTGTACATTATTTTACTTCACCAACTCCTTCACCTCATCAAAATTCAACCCACCATAATTTCCTGAACTCATTAATAACAATGCAGAATTATCAAAGTTTTGACTGAATAAGAAACTCTTAAAATCGGCTGGATTGGTATAAATAATTAAGTCTTCTCTTTGGAAGGATTGCGCAATTTGGTCGTAAGTTACTTCTTCTAATTGTTTGATTTTTACAGCATCGGGCGAATAAAAAACTACAGCAACATCGGCTGCGTCAAGTGCGTTTTGATATTCTTTTAGAAATTCGGCGTTCAAACTACTGTAAGTATGCAATTCTAAACATGCAATCAAAGTTCTATCTGGATATTGATTCTTAACCGCTTTTGTTGTTGCTGAAACTTTACTTGGTGAATGTGCAAAATCTTTGTAAGCTACTTTTCCTTTTCCCTCAGCAATTTTTTCTAATCGTTTACTTGCTCCTTTAAAACTGGCTATTGCTTCATAGAAATCGGCTTCATCAACTCCCATATTTTGGCAAATCCACTTTGCTCCTGCTAGATTATTCAAATTGTGAGCACCAAAAACTTCTATTGGCATTGGACCTTCTGGTGTATCAAGCAAAGTAGTTCCATCTTCAACTGTGTAACTTGGCGTTTGATAAGCAATTTTTCTGATTGGGTTTTCAGAATTTTCGGCTACTTTCTTTACGGTTTCATCTTCTTCATTGTAAACAAGAATTCCACCTTTCGTGATTTGATTTACAAAAATTTCAAATTGCTCTACATAATTTTCAAAGGTTGGAAACACATTAATATGATCCCAAGCAATTCCTGAAAGTAAGGCTATATTAGGTTGATACAAATGAAATTTTGGTCGTCTGTCTATTGGTGAAGACAAATATTCATCGCCTTCAAGGACAATAAAATCGTTGGTTTCTGTTAAGTGAACCATAGTGTCAAATCCTTCTAATTGAGCTCCAACCATATAATCAACTTCGATATTATGATAATGCATTACGTGCAAAATCATTGAAGTTATAGTTGTTTTTCCATGTGAACCACCAATTACTACTCGCGTTTTATTTTTGGATTGTTCGTATAAAAATTCAGGATAAGAATAGATTTTCAATCCTAATTCTTTTGCTTTTAACAACTCTGGATTGTCTGCTTTGGCGTGCATTCCTAAAATGATAGCCTCAATATCTTGAGTGATTTTTTCAGGAAACCAACCCATTTCAATAGGCAACAAACCTTTTTTTTCTAAACGTGATTTTGATGGTTCAAAAATAGCATCATCGCTTCCTGTAACTTGATATCCTTTATTGTGTAATGCTAATGCTAAATTGTGCATGGCTGCACCGCCAATGGCTATGAAATGTGTTCTCATTATTCTTGTTTGTGGTTAATGGTTTATTGTTTTTGGTTAACTATCAACTACAAACAATAAACTATTAACATATTATTTTTCGAATTGTTCTTTTAACTTTGTTGCTTTCGCTTTGTCTTTAATTTTATTCAAATATAAATTATATAATTTTTGAAAAGTGGTTTTTGAATTCCCAATTTCGTGTGCTTGTATATAATTTGCTTCAGCTTTTTTATAACGATTGAAATATTCGTCAATGTAACCTTTGGAAAGGTAACCATCTACTTTAGAAAGTTCCATCAATTCATTAGAATATTTTATGGCTTTAGTCTCGCTTCCGCCAACAATTCCTGGTAATTCTATGTAAAGCATCACTAATGCCCAACGTGAATCGATATGTTTCACATCTAATTTTGCAGCTGTAAGAAAAGCATTTTCAACATCATCAATCATTCCTAATGCTTTGAATTTATTCACCGATTTGGCTTTCATTCCTATAGCTCCACCATATTTATACCAATAATTGGCTGTTTTAGGAAACTGAGTTTTTAAAACTTTATATTGTTTAATGGCTTCGTCCCATTTTTTCTGATGTCCTGCGATGTCACCAAGAAACTCAACGGTTTTGTAGTGATTTGGATTGGATTTTAAATAACTTTCAAAAAGAGTCTTAGCTTGGTCGTACTTTTCTTGTTTGTAGAGTTTTTCTGCTTTTTCAAAATCAGTTTCAGCCATCATATTGAAGGAAATTAGAAGAAATAAAAAAGGTAGAAATTTCATAAGTTGCTATTATTTTTCAAAAATAAGAAAAGTTATGTATTAAAGATGAAAGTGTTTTAAAGAACTTAACATTTGTTCGATACAATTGCTGCCTAGCCCTGATTACCTCTCTTCACTTTTTTTTATATAAGTGTTCGGTGAATGCTCCGCATTTGAAGCAACTGCCATGCAGTGCAAAAAGCAGGAATATGGAAACCACGAATTCCCGAGTCATTCGCTCATAAAAAAAACTCCGAACTAATTTCTTAATTCGGAGTTTTAATTATACAATTATCTTGTACTTCTTATTTTGTACTTCGTACTTTGATTTATCTTACCAAAGTCATTTCGTCAACGATGTGTTTTGCACCTGAGAAATTTTCGATTACCCAAAGTACGTAACGAATATCTACGTTGATTGTTCTTTGTAATTTGTTATCAAAAATTACGTCTCCAGCCATTGCTTCGATGTTTCCGTCGAAAGCTAATCCGATTAATTCTCCTTTTCCGTTAAGAACTGGTGAACCTGAGTTTCCTCCTGTGATATCATTATCTGTTAAGAAATTTACGTGAAGCGAACCATCTTTATCAGCATAACGACCGAAATCTTTGTTTTTGTTCATTTCTAAAATACGCTCTGGTAAATCAAACTCTTGATCTCCTTTTTTGTATTTTTTAACTTGACCTGCAAGAGTTGTATAGTTATTGATTGTTGCGTCATTTCTTTTGTCTGCAGGAAGCGAACGAACTTTTCCATAAGTTAAACGTAAAGTAGAGTTAGCGTCTGGATATTTGATAGCTCCAATTTTAGATTCTCTCAAACCTTCAACCAATAAACGGAATGAAGCAGAATAATCATTTTGAGCTTTAGCTAATTCATCTGATCTTTTTCCAAAATGTGTAACCATATCATTTGATAATGCATATAATGGATCACTTGCTAACATAGCTTCACTTGGTAAATCTAAGAAAGCTTTAATTCTGTCAATTGAAGTAAAAATACTTAAATCGAATGCCGCATTTACATATTTAGTAAAATCATTATTGTTAGCATCTCCAATTTGTTTTACAATCGGTGCAATGTCATAACCAGTTGATTTAGTTGCGTATGTTTTTAATTGAGCTGCAAGAATATCTTTTTCTGCAGGAATGTGTAATTCTTTAAACATTTCTGAAGCCATCTCAGTGATTTGAGGTGCCATAGTAGCGCGTTTAGCAGCATCAGCTTTCACGTAATTATCTAATTGTCTTCCTAAACTTCTTCCGATAGTTCCAAAAGATGATGTTCTGAATAATTGTTGTAAATAGTTATCATGACGAGATTTTTCATTCGTCATAGCATAATACTTATTAATAGTAGAAACTACATTTCCGTATTTTGCTTTGTTTGCAGATTTATTAGCCCATTTATCAAACTTAGTTTCTTGAGCTGCTTTTGATTTAGCAGTACCAAATTTTGTTAAAGCATCAATCATTCCTTGACGATTTTTCCAGTAATTAGCTGTTGAAGCATATTTAGAAGCATATACAAGGTTCAAAGCATCACTTTGATTCATGTATTTTTTCATTCCGTCCATTCCAGTTTTTGCTCCTTCAACCCATGCTGGATAAGCAAATTTTACATTTTGCTCAATTCCAGCTGCTGGCATCCAACGGTTGGTTCTTCCTGGATATCCAAGAATCATTGCAAAATCATTTTCTTTAACTCCACCTAAATTAACAGGTAAGTAATGTTTTGGTTTTAATGGTACATTGTTTTCAGAATATTCTGCTGGAGATCCATCAGCATTAGCATAAACTCTAAACATAGAGAAATCTGCAGTGTGACGAGGCCATTCCCAGTTGTCTGTATCTCCACCAAATTTCCCTAAACTTTCTGGAGGAGTTCCAACTAAACGAACGTCTTTATAATCTTGGTAAACAAAATAATAGTATTCATTTCCTTGAAAAAATGGACGAACAGAAACCGTATATTTTCCACCTTCGTTATTTTCTTTTTCGATTTTAGCAATTTCAGCATTAATTGCTTTTTCTCTATCTGCTTCACTCATAGAAGGATTTACAACTGCTAAAATTCTTTTAGTACAGTCATCCATTCTAACGAAAAAACGAACGTATAAACTAGATGGCTTAATCTCTGCTTTTCTGTTGGCAGCCCAATAACCATCTTTTAAATAGTTTTTTTCTGCTGATGATAATTCTGCAATAGCATCATAACCACAGTGGTGATTTGTTAAAACTAAACCATCTTTAGAGATGATTTCTGCAGTACAACCTCCGTTGAATTGTACGATAGCATCTTTCAAACTATGATTGTTGATGCTGTAGATTTCTTCGGCTGTCAATTGCAAGCCCATTTTTTGCATATCGCGGTGATTTAAACGTTCGATGAACATTAAAAACCACATTCCTTCGTCCGCTTTAACACTTGTTGGAACAAGAATAATGGCAGCAATTAAGGATAATAAAATTTTCTTCATAATTGAAAATATAAAAGGTTAATTGTTTGTTAGCTAATAGTCTATTTAAAATGTAATTTGTTACACTTTGAATTGAATATTGCAAAATTTTAGTGTTGCGAAATTACGATTTTTTATGTGTTCATTAAAAATATTTTTTCATTTTAATGACTTTAATTTAGTATGAACAAAAGAGACTGTATCATAACTATTTTTTCTATTTTTCAATATTGAATTATCAATAAAATTTAATTTTTAAGAAATATTCTTAAAATAGATTGTGCATTATTGAGATTTATTCGACTATCTAAATAAAAAAAGGCTGTTTCGTGTTATGGAACAGCCTCTTTTTATAGTTTGATTCAATTTTTATTTTACAATAATTTTTTTGTTTAATATTGCTCCTTCACTTTGAATTGAAATGAAATAAAATCCAGTCAATTTATTATCAATTTGAATATTTTGAATAAGATCTGTAGTCTGATTGAATTCATTATTATAAACTTCTCTACCTAAAGAATCGATAATTGATACAGTATAATTATCAGTTTTGTTATTTAATTGAATAGCGAATGAACCATTATTTGGATTTGGAACAATTGAAAAATTTCTATCTATAAATTCGTTGTTTGCTAGTACATTCGTTTGTAGTTGTGAAACTATAGTATTATACCACGCATTCATTCTATTAACCTGACCTGCGGTAAACATATACATACAAGAATCTGAAACATAATCCATATAATTCATTGTAAGTTGAGATGTTCCACAATTAGTTCCAACTACTCCTGGTCCCTCTAAACATGAATACCATGGTGTATCTGAGCTAGGTGTATCACAAACTCTATCACCTGTGGTTGCACAGTTTGAGCCATCACATGATTGAAACGTATGATATAAATTAAAAAAATGTCCTAATTCATGAGTTAATGTTCTTCCTAAATTGTAAGGAGCTGTTGGAACATAACCAGTACAAGAGGAAGGAGAACCACTCATTGTTGCTCCAAAAGCATTATTATCTACAACTACTGTCATTCCATTAGATGGTGAACCACCTAAAGGTGAATATCCTAATATATTCCCAGAAATATTTCTCACAACCAAGTTACAATATCCAGACCAAGTTGTATCAAAGTCTGCACCTGACAAGAAATCTGTTCCAAAAGTAACTGCCAATGTTCCATTATTCAAACCTGTACCTGATGGATGATTTTGTGTAGCTATTTCCCAAGTCACATCCATGTTACCAACATTAACACCAGGATAAAATGAACTAGCATTAGTCCACAAGTTTATATCAGCATTTGTTGCATTGTAATCAGCATTTAAAATACCTATTTGACGTTGAGCTAACAATCTTAAACAATTTTTTACAGTTTCTGTACTTGAGTTTGCAACTGAAGGATAATGAACTGCAACAGGAATTCTTTTTGTTACTAATATATTGTTAACAACTTGCCCGTTTTTATTAGATTCTAAACTTTGTAGTCTAGACAATTCGGTATTGAATTGATTTTGTAAGTCTAGGTATTGTTGCTTTAATTGTGGATCGGCCATAATAATTGCCATTTGTTGATCTACTCCACAAGTTCTTTGTTGTGCAAAACCTAGTTGAACTAATAGAATTGCAAAAAATAATCTTAATTTCATATGATGTTATATTTTTTGTAAAAGTAATATTTTAATTAAAATTTTGTAAAAAAAAATGAAAAAAATGAAGATTTTAAACTAAAAATTAAAATCCGTGACTGTTTTCTGGTTTATCATCTTCTACATTTAGCATTTCCCAAAGTTTGTCTTTTAATTCTGTTAAACCCTGTTGCGCTACTGATGAAATGAACATATAAGGAATTTCTAGTTTAGATTTATCCAAATGTTGTTTCATTTCAGCTTTTAATTCATCATCGAGCATGTCGCATTTTGAGATTACCAGAAGTCTATCTTTATCTAACATTTCAGGATTGTAACGACGTAATTCATCTAATAGAATTTCGTATTCTTTTTTGATATCATCAGCATCGGCTGGAACTAAAAACAATAAAGTTGAATTTCTTTCTATATGACGTAAGAAATAATGTCCTAATCCTTTTCCTTCGGCTGCACCTTCAATAATTCCAGGAATATCTGCAATTACAAATGATTGAAATTCTCTATAAGCAACAATTCCTAGATTAGGCTTTAATGTTGT
>CANGUP010000112.1 GCA_947457105.1 Flavobacteriaceae bacterium | reverse complement strand
ATTGTTTGGTTGCGAAGTTGAATTTGGTGGAAGCTATCCAGGTTGGACACCAAATCCGAAATCAGAAATTTTGGATGTTTTGACTTCTATTTATGAAAAACAAAACGGCGATAAACCAAAAGTTGTAGCTTGTCACGCAGGTTTAGAATGTGGAATTTTAGGAACTAATTATCCAGGAATGGACATGATTTCTTTCGGACCAACGATTCACGGTGCGCACTCTCCAGATGAAAGAGCAAGTATTTCTTCTTCACAGAAGTTTTGGAAATTCTTGTTGGAGATTTTAGCGAATATTCCTTTAAAATAGTTAGCAGTGTTCAGTCGCAGTTAACAGTTTAACCTCGTTTAGAAATAGACGAGGTTTTTTTTATTGAATTAACTAAAATAATATATACTTTTAATGTGATTTTACGTTATATCAAAAATCTCAATTTCCATGAAGAAAATTCTAATCTTGGTTTTGTTTTCAGCTTTTCTTTTTTCTTGTAAAAATGACAATAAAGTTGAAAAGGTTGAACGTGCTTTTTATTATTGGAAAAGTAATAATTGGAATATTAGTCAAGCTGAAGATTCAATTGTAACAAATCTTGGAATTAAAAAGTTCTACATAAAGTTTTTTGAAGTTGACCATAGTGATGCTATGGGAAATTTTCCCATTTCAAAAACACAATTATATTCCTATCGCCAAGATAGTTTAAATATTGTACCAACGGTTTATCTTAAAAATTCGGTTTTTCTAAAATCAACGAAAGGAAGTTTAGACACATTGGCAGACAATGTAAATTTCTTAATTGAAAAATATGCTAAAGAAAAATTTAGAAATCATTTAGCTCCAAGTGAATATCAAATGGATTGTGATTGGACAATGAAATCTAAAGATAATTATTTCTATTTTCTAAAGAAATTAAAAGAAGTTTCTAAAAAAGAAATTAGTTGCACACTTCGATTGTATCCTTACAAATATCCTGATAAAATGGGAATTCCACCAGTTGATAAAGTAACCTTAATGTGTTATAATTTGCTGAATCCATTACAAAACCATTCCAAAAACTCCATTTTAGATTTAGAAGAACTAGAAAGTTATTTGGATGTTGAAAATAATTATCCAAAGCATATTGATATTGCATTACCTATTTATTCCTGGATGCAAGTATATCAAAATGAACAGTTTTCTGATGTGATTTATACAGATAATAAAAAGGTAAAAGCTATTTTAAAAGAAGTAAAACCGTTTTGGTATTCAGTAATTAAAGATACTGTGGTTAATGAAACCTATTTGCGAATAGGAGATAAAGTAAAGTTTGAAGAAACGGACGCAAATAAAATCAAACAAACTATTCAGCTTTTGAGGAAGTATGTGAAATTAGATAAAAAAACTACCATTTCACTATATCATTTAGACGAGCAACAATTAAGCAATTATAGCCATGAAGAACTTTCTAGTTTTTATTCTGATTTTAGTAAGTAAATCACTTTTTGCTTGCGGTTTTTATCCGTATGGTGAAGAACTTCGCTTCTCATTCTTTTTCCCTGAAATTGCAGGTTATAAGTCTTATTCAACATTTTATTATTCTGCTAATACATTTGAACCTAAAGAAATCTATGATGAATTTGATAAAATGCCCAACGAAGTTTTATGGGTAAGTTATTGTAAAAACAAGGTTTCCTATAAATCCGTTGAAGAAGTTTTGCAAAGTTACAGTCTAGGTGATATCAATCAACAAACCAATAATGAAATGCTTCGATATCTATATAAAATTAAAGATTATGAAGCCATCAATTATTTGAAGTTTGCCAAAAATTGTGAATTTTTCAATTCGTGGGTTGACGATCCATGGGAAAGAAATGATGCCATGGTTTTACCTCAAAGAACAAAATTATTGAACCAAGCTATAAAATTATCTCAATCAACTACTAACAAAGCATTACAATTTAGATATACTTTTTTAGCCATACGAATGGCATTCTACAATCGTGATTTAGAAAAAATAAAAATGCTTTTTGATAGAGTTTATCAAACAAAATCTGACAAAGATATATTGTTTTATTGGAGTTTGTATTTTAGAACTTTGGCCGAGCAAGATAAAGCATTAGCAAATTTTTATGCAGCCCAAGTATTTGTAAATGCAGCCGATAAACGATTTATGGTATCCCAACAGTTTAATAGCGAAGTCGCAATTGAAGATGTTTTGAAATATGCTAAAACAAACAAAGAAAAAGCCAATGTATATCTTTTAGCAGCTATCAAAAAACATGATAAATCGTTAGAGTATATCAAGAAAGTTTATGAATACCAACCCAATTTTAATGGCTTGAGTTTTTTATTATTGCGTGAAGTTAATAAAATCGAAGATTGGGTTTTCACTCCATATTACTCTTTATTTGAACCTTCGGTTACAACAAATAGTTATTGGGATAACGAAGAAAACTCAATTACAGATGTATTAAAAAGAGTGGAAACCGACAGAGAATATGCTTCTCAATTACTAGATTTTATAAATTCAGTTAATTTAAATTCTATTGAAAATCCAACTTTTTGGAAAACTTGTAAAGCATATTTGTTTTATATTACAAAAGATTACGCATCAAGTTTGTCATTATTGGAAGAATTAAAATCCAATAAAAATTCAGAATTTGCAGCAAATCAAATCGATGTTATAAAAGCATTGGTTTTAACTGCAAATCAGGATTATGGTAAAGCAATTCTTCTAAATGAAGTTAAACCTATAATTTTAAAAAATAAGCATTTCAGGAAATTTATTTTTGCGCTTGGTAGAGAGTTGGAATTTAAAGGAAATACAACTGATGCAGCTTTGTTATATTCTGTCATGAATAATAATTATACTAATTATAATGAAAATCATGATTACTATAACATCACATTTTGGAAATCAAAAGATAACAAAGGCGATACTTATTCCGATTTTTTCAATGATTATTTTGATTATATAAATGCGGTTTATACACCAGAGCAAGTAGAAGTTTTAATACAAAATGTATATAACAACAGAGATAAAACAGATGAATTTTCAAAGTTTAAATATGCTATTTTAGAAAAAGAAATTCCTCGTTTGTATGATTTGGTTGGAACTAAATATATCCGATTAAACAATCTAACAAAAGCTTTAAAAAGTTTTAAAAAAGTGGATAATAAACTTTGGAATGACAAATATTCTGATTGGGAAAGAAATGGAAATGGTTGGGCTTATGGAAGTAATATTTTTGACAAAAACCCATTCTATGAACTTAAATATACACCAGAGTTTATTCCAATAAAAGATACCATTCGATTGAATAAATACACCGTTACAAAACAATTAATTAAATACATAAATAAAGCTGAAAATCCAAAAGAAAAAGACAAAGATTATTACTATTTCTTGGTTGCAAATTGTTATTACAATATGACGCAATATGGCAATTCGTGGATGATGCGTCGTTATTATTGGACAAGCGATGGAAATCGTTCAGTAATGATTGATGATAAAGAATTCTTTGAATGTAATTCAGCAAAAACCTACTATTTACTAGCATTAAAAAATGCAAAAACAGAAAAATTTAAAGCATTGTGCTTACGAATGATTGGTCGCTGTGAAAAAAATAAATTAGATTATTTAGCAGACGAAAATTATAGTGATAGTTATGCGGATTATCAGAATTATTTGTTTGGAAAAAATAAATACTATCAGGATTTAAAAGTAAATTATTCCAAACATTATGAAGAGTTAACTTCTGATTGTAATGCTTTTGAAGAGTATTTCAAAGCTCGAAGATAAAAAAATCAATCTCGTTTAGAAATAGACGAGGTTTTTTTATGAACTTAAATTCCTTCTAAATTCACTCGGAGAATTTCCAGTTTCTTTTTTGAAGAGTTTTGCAAAATAGGAGTAGTTCTCATAATTCAATTCGTCAGCAATTTGACTTATCGATTTATTTTGATTGATTAAAAGTCGCTTGGCTTCTAGAATTACACGTTCTGTGATTAGTTCGGTTGCTGTTTTATTTAAAATTGTTTTGCATATTCTATTCAAATGTTTCAAAGTAATATTCATTTTAGAAGCATAATACGATGGCGATTTCTCGGATTTAAAATGCAAATCAATTAATTTTTCAAACTGATTTATTTTGTGATTGTAGATAGGTGTTTTGTGATTTTTCTCAGGTGAATATTTTCTCGAAATTTCAATGTTTATAATATCTAATAAATTTAAAATTGCCTCTTTTTGTTTTGATTTAATCGATTCACTTTCTTTTTTCAACAATTTAAAATAAACTTCTATTTCTTGTAGTTCTTCTTCATTATAAAATAGATCTGGACTTGATTTCACTGATTGATAAAAAGAATAATCTTCAATTTTATTGTTTCCAAAATGTAAATTATAGGTTTCTTGCGAATAAAAAACAATGTATCCATCAATATCATCAGATAATTTCCAGCTGTGAATTTGTCCGGGTTGCAACATAAATAAACTGCCTCTTTTTATAGTATAAC
Source organism: Flavobacteriaceae bacterium (assembly GCA_947457105.1). Lineage (GTDB taxonomy): Bacteria > Bacteroidota > Bacteroidia > Flavobacteriales > Flavobacteriaceae > Flavobacterium. The sequence goes on along the minus strand of CANGUP010000112.1, from coordinate 4,859 downwards.
GATCAAAATCTATTTCATGAATACCACTTCCATGTGTAAATAATACTAGTAAGTAAAAATTGTGACGGTGTGGTTTTTCTATAAAACTGTGATCTTTTAGATGGTTTTTAAAAGAATTCACATACAGTTCACTATTTACAGTATTGTAATTAAAATTAGAAATTCCGTATATTGGAAGTTTGTTCATTTTGTAAAATGTCCTTTTTGTGTTAGTAATGGCGAATTTACAAAATGTTCTTTGTATTGAAAAAGATTACTTTTGTATAAATTTTATATCATGTTTGCAACTATATATCATATGCTAAAGAACGAATGTCCGAATTGTAATAAGGGTAAAGTTTTTGCCGACAAAAGTTTCTTCTTTAGTTTAGGGTTTCCAAAGATGAATAGCAATTGTAGTCATTGTAATTACAAATTTGAGAAAGAACCTGGTTATTTCTTTGGAGCGATGTTTGTTAATTACGCTATTACTGTAGGTCAAGCTTTGATTACCTTTTTTATTGCATCATTGTTTTTTGATAAAATTTTTGATTTCAGAATTTTATTCATCATCGGATTCGTAATTCTCGCCTTGAGTTTTTTCAATATTCGATTATCACGAATGATTTGGATTTATGCTTTTAAAAATTACAGAAATTAAAATGAGTTAACTACTGCGTTTCATAAATTAATTTATGATTTTTAATTAGTTTTTGACTTTTCTTTTGGATAGAAATGGGAAGTTTTTTCCAATTTTCATCATTCTCAACATGATAATTGTCTTCTTCATTTCCTGCTGGATAATAAGAGGTTGATTTGCTTTTTTCGATGTTTTTATTGTTGAAAGTGTACACAATTTGTTTGTAAGGTTTGGCGTCTAAACCATCGCTGTTTCCAAAATAGGATAAATAAAATTCAGGAATTCCGTCTTTATTTTCATCAGAAATGGAACAATTGGGATAATCAAATTCAGGCCAATAGACTACATTTCCAAAATCTTGAAATTTGGCTTTTTGAACAATTCCACCATGATCGTGAGCTACAATTAAAGCATATAAATTATGCTCACTAAAATTGGTTGTGTCAACAATTTCTGTATTTGTGGTTGGATATGGATTGGAATCTTCCGTTAATTTCCAATTTTTAGTTTTAAAATCAAATACTTCTGAAACACTTGTTTTTTCATAATCTAGAATTCTTGAAAGTTTCAAAATTTGTTTCTTAAATATAAAATCAAAAACACCAAAAGCACTTTCGCAATGCACAATCATGGTTGTTTTGCCATAAGTTTTGAATTCGTAATTATAATCCAATTCGTCAAACTGCTGATTGAATTGCAAAGAATCTTTAGGGTAGAAATAAGTAACTTTTATGTTTTTATTTTGACCAAAAGAAATATAAAAAACTAAAAAGCTCAGAAAAGTAAAAAGATTTTTTCTCATAAATCAGTATTAATTCCCAGCTATCGGACTACCAAAAATACCAACAGCAAGTTCTGCCCAAAGTAAGAATAACAAAAGTAAAATAATTCCAGAAATAAGTAGGCGATGTTTGGTGCTTTTTACTTTTCGTAGAACAAATTCAATTACTAAACTTGTACCTAAAAGTAACATCCCAGCCATCACAAAATCCATAACCGACCAATTGACCTCATTAGTGAATTGCATCGCTATTAATGGAATTAGTAATAGTAGCAATACTATTGAGAGTAGAAGAAGGATAGTTTTTGGTTTTGGTAGCATTTTTATTCAGATTTCAACCTATCAATATATTTAAAATAATTAAACATTAGTTAAAATAAATAGATAAGTTATTCTATTTTATTTGCTTTAAAGAATAATTTTCAGCACTGTTTTTTCCGTTTTGTTTTCCGGATATGGTTGCAACTATACTTCTATTTTTGATAAGTTTATACTGAATTTTTTGTGGATATTCATGCTTCGGATTTTCAAAAACTAATAAGCTGTCTTCATCTTTAGTCATTTGAAATGGGATAGGTGAGTCGTTATTTTCTCCTTTAATTGTTGCGTTGTAAATTAAGTGATCACCATTTTGCATCAATTCCATTTGTTCATTATGAAGCGTATCTTTTTTGTTTTGAATGTAAAAAGACAAACCAACAAATGTGCTATCATCTAATCGCTCCCAAATTTCTCTTAGTGTTCCTAGGCTATCTGTTTTCTCCCATTCGCCCAACATCCAATTGGCTTTTTCAAGTTCTTCGTAATCTTTTATAATATTTCCATTAGCGTCATATTTGTTACATGAAACAATAGATAGTAATAGAATTGTAAGTATTGATATAGATAATTTATTCATGTTGTTTTATTTAGTTTTTTTCATTGGAAAAGTTTCATTCATTTTCTTACCGTCTTTTTTTCCATAAATTACAGCGACTAAACTGTCATTTGTAATTTTTGTATAAACAATTTTGTTTGGAAAATCATGCTTTGCATTTTCAAAAGTTACTTCATTTTCATTTGATTTTGTCAAATAAAATGAAACCGGTTTTTCTTTATTTTGATCTTTAACAGAAACTTTATAAAACAAGGAATCATTCGACTGAAACAAATCTATTTTTTCATAGAAAACGGTATCTTTTTCAACAATCACAAAACTTTCTCCAACAAATGAGCTGTCATTTTTCGTTTTCCAAATTTCCTTAAAGGTAGCCTCCTTTGAAATGTTCTCCCAACTACCAATAAACCAATTAGCTTTTTTAAGTTGATTGAATTCTTTTTTTGTTTTAATTCCAAAAACTTCAATTTGAGATTCTTTTTTACAAGATGTCATCAAGATAATTGAAAGTAGCGTGATTAGAAGTGTTTTTTTCATTTAAAATAATAATTTATACAATATTATGAAAAAACTGCCAACCGAACACTGCCAACTGAACACTTTTTTTACTACTTTTGCACTCCAAAATACAGATTACAATGTTAGAAAGACTTCAATATGTAAAACAGCGTTTCGATGAAATTTCAGATTTGATTATTCAACCTGATGTTATTTCGGATCAAAAACGTTATGTGCAATTAAATCAAGAGTATAAAGGACTTAAAGATTTGATGGAAAAGCGCGAAGAATTGATAAATATTACTGGAAATATAGAAGAAGCCAACGAAATTCTTGCTGATGGTTCAGATGCAGAAATGGTTGAAATGGCCAAAATGCAATTGGACGAATCTAAAGAACGTCTTCCTCAACTAGAAGAAGAAATCAAGTTTATGTTGATTCCTAAAGATGCCGAAGATGCCAAAAATGTAATGGTTGAGATTCGTGCTGGAACAGGTGGTGATGAGGCTTCTATTTTTGCAGGAGATTTATTTAGAATGTACACTAAATATTGTGAAACACGTGGTTGGAGAACTTCAGTGGTTGATATGAATGAAGGAACTTCAGGTGGTTTTAAAGAGATTATTTTTGAAGTTACAGGTGAAGATGTTTACGGAACTTTAAAGTTTGAAGCTGGTGTTCATCGTGTGCAACGTGTCCCTCAAACAGAAACTCAAGGTCGTGTGCATACATCAGCTGCAACAGTAATGGTTTTGCCTGAAGCTGAAGAATTTGATGTTCAAATTGACATGAATGAAGTTCGTGTGGACTTTTTCTGTTCCTCTGGACCAGGTGGACAATCGGTAAATACTACTAAATCTGCGGTTCGTTTAACACACATTCCAACAGGATTAGTAGCACAATGTCAAGATCAAAAATCACAACACAAGAATAAAGATAAAGCTTTAGAGGTTTTACGTTCACGTTTATACGAACAAGAATTAGCCAAAAAACAAGCTGAAGATGCTGTAAAACGTACTTCGCAAGTTAGTTCTGGTGACCGTTCGGCAAAAATTAGAACCTATAACTACTCTCAAGGTCGTGTAACCGATCACAGAATTGGATTAGATGTTTTCGATATGGATGGCGTGATGAATGGTAAAATCCAAAAATTTGTTGACGAATTGCAATTGGTTAACAATATGGAGAAACTAAAAGAATCTGAGGTTTTTTAATCAAAGAAAATAGAAGATAGAATAAAGATGCCAATCTAGAATTAGTTTGGCATCTTTTTTATAAAATGATGTCGTCATAAATATTTAAAAGGATTTGTGAACTTCGTGCCTTCTTTGTGTCTTTGTGGTAAAAAAAACTTTGTAACTTTGCAATCAAACAACTACAATGACAACACAACAACTAATCGAACAAATTCAACTAAAAAAATCCTTTCTATGTATTGGTTTAGATGTTGATTTAACCAAAATCCCACAACATTTATTAGAACTCGAAGATCCAATTTTTGAATTCAACAAAGCCATAATTGATGCTACACATGATTTATGTGTTTCGTATAAACCAAATACAGCTTTCTACGAAGCATATGGAATAAAAGGTTGGCAATCATTACAAAAAACTATCAATTATATCAACGAAAACCATCCTGAAATTTTCACAATTGCCGATGCAAAACGTGGTGATATTGGAAATACTTCATCAATGTATGCCAAAGCTTTTTTTGAAGATTTGAATTTCGATTCGGTTACGGTTGCACCATATATGGGAAAAGATTCAGTGGAACCATTTTTGGCTTTTGAAAACAAACATACTATAATGTTGGCTTTAACATCAAATGAAGGAGCTTTTGATTTTCAGACATTAGAAACTAATGGGAAAGAGTTATATAAACAAGTTTTAGAAACTTCTAAAGGATGGAAAAACTCCGAAAATCTAATGTATGTTGTTGGAGCAACAAAAGCTGAATATTTTACAGAAATAAGAAAAATAATTCCAAGTAGTTTTCTTTTAGTTCCTGGAGTTGGTGCTCAAGGTGGAAATTTACAAGATGTTTGTAAATATGGAATGAGTGATAATGTTGGGTTACTTAT
>CANGUP010000111.1 GCA_947457105.1 Flavobacteriaceae bacterium | reverse complement strand
TTATTGGAATTTACATCTTTGGCGCAAGTATGCTAAGTTTACTTATTTCTCTTGGTATTTCATTCTGGGAAATAAGCATCTCGGTAAAAGCTCTGCGGGTTCATTTGAGCGATTTAATCGATAGTGAATTTAAAAATTAATCAATAATCCATAGTAAAACAGGTTTTTCAGATTTTTGCAATCGAGTGTCAAGTTTTCTCATAAATGCATCAGAAACTGCGGGACATCCCCAACTTAAAGGTGATACTTTCGGATAAATTTCTTTGCTTGAAACAGCAGACCAAGAATGCAAAACTACTACCCTTTTCACTGCATTTTCATTGGTTTTTTCTAATCCATGCAACCAATATTTTACATTTATTCCCCAAGAACTATAATCTCTCTTTCCAATTTTATACTTGCCTTTCATGGAACAATGGCTATCTGTTTTATTACTAAATTTAGCCTTTTCCCACTTATCTGGATTTTCTTCAAATTGATCGCAACTTCCATGCGTTACCAAGTTTTTATCAGAAATTTTATTTTCCTTAAAATCATAAACAAAAAATCGATTCTTTCCAGGATGAATACTTAAATCCAATAAGAAATAGTAATCCTCATTAAATCCGTTTTTCTTGCAGTAATCTAATGCCTCATTATTGGTAGATTTATAATCTTTAGTCGGAGTTTCAACTTTTGCATTGTTACAACAAATAAAACTTAAGAATAAAACAAATAAACTATTTTTCATAAAATGAATTTTAATCCTTATTCAACGTTAATATTTAAATTATATTTAAACCTTTTGTGTTAAATAAAGTCTAAATTTATATTTCAATTTTTTGATTATGAACAAAAGCAATCTTTGGTCGCTACGACTAGGTTTTTCTGGAAAACAAGCGCAACTTATAGAAGAATTAGGATTTGAAAAATTCCTAAATCAATCGTATGCAACAACTTTTGAAAAAGCACTTCCAACATTTCTTGATGACGAACCAAAAACCATTGCTGAGTTGAAAGAACTTCGTCAATCGATTAAAAACGGAACTGCAGATGACCAAAAGAAAGTTATCAAAAAGCAAATTAAAAATGCTACAGAATTAAAAAAATGGTGGATTGATAAATTTCTAACAGAAAAATTTCCGCTGAGAGAAAAAATGACCTGCTTTTGGCACAACCATTTTGTAGCAACTTCTCAAAAAGTGAAATCTACCTATTGGATTTACCAACACAATATGATTTTGCGTGAAAATGCTTTTGGAAACTTTAAAGAACTCACCAAACTGATTGTAAAATCGAATGCAATGGTTCGTTATTTAGATAATGTTGACAATCGAAAAGATAAAATCAATGAGAATTTAAGTAGAGAACTTTTAGAACTATTCACCATCGGAATTGGAAATTATACTGAAAACGATATTAAAGAAGGTGCAAAAGCATTGGCTGGATTGAATCTTGGCGAAGAAAGTGCCGTTTACAGAAAATTTTTAGAAGATAATTCCACAAAAACCTATTTCGGGAAAAAAGGAAATTTTAAAGCAGATGATTTAGTTGACATCATTTTTGAACAAAAAAATACTCCTTATTTAATAACAAGAAAAATATTAAAATGGTTTGTTTATGATAATCCATCAGAAGATTTAGTAGTCTATTATGGAGATTATTTCAGAAAAATGAATTTTGAAATCAAACCACTTTTAACCAAAATTTTTATCGAAGAATATGCAAAAGAGAATTCTGGAAGCAAAATAAAAGATCCATTAACTTATCTGTTTCAACTCACAGACGAGCTAAATATTACAAATTCAAATAGTAATTTAATTAGTTTTTTCTTGAAACAACAAGGAATGGATTTATTTAATCAACCTAATGTAAAAGGTTGGGATGGCGGAAATTCATGGCTAACTTCTCAGATCTATTTACAAAGGAACAATACCAGCGATTTACTTTGTAACGGAAGAAACATTAGCCGAAAAGTATTTGACAAAATTCCTGAAGAAGGTGAAGAACCCGAAATTACGTTAGAAAAAATTAACGTCAGCATAGATTTTGATAAAAATGGAAACAACAAAAAGATAATTTTAGAATTGTCAAACAGATTGCTTTTTCGAGTAGATGAAAATTTGCAAAAAGACATGGAAAATTTACTCAAATACGATTTTGATGCTAAAGATTCCTATGCCAATTTCGCCGTTTTAAGACTATTCAATTACATTACAAAAACTCCTGAATACCAACTGATTTAAAGCTAAAATTATGAACAGAAGAAACTTTTTATCGCTCACAGGAACGTTCACCGGAGGAATGCTTTTGCTTCCTGATTTTTTACATGCTTTTAGTTCTCAAAATAATTTGGTTATTGGAGAACAATGCTTGGTTTTTATTCAATTAAATGGTGGAAATGATGGTTTGAATACTTTCATTCCATACGAGAACCCTTTATATTATGACCTTCGAACTAAAATTGCCATCAATAAAAATGAAGTAATTGGAAAAAATAAAGGCATGGCATTTCATCCGGCTTTGAAAGATTTTGCTCAAATGCAACAAAACGGAGATTTGTCTGTAATTCAAAATGTGGGTTATCCAGAACCTGTTCGTTCCCATTTTAGAAGTCAGGAAATTTGGCAAACAGCTACCGATTCTAATAAATATTTGAATGAAGGTTGGCTTGGTCGTTATTTAGATTTACAATGCAAGGAACACCAACCAACAGCTGGAATTAATTTAGATAGTATTGACAATTTAGCTTTGAAAGGTGTGGAACCCAATTCAATCACAGTAAAAGATCCAAACCGATTTAAAATTAGAAGCGAAAAAGAAGAAAAAGTAAAATTATCTGACAATCCGCAATTGGATTTTGTTAGAAAAATTGCAAACTCAGTTACAGAGGGTGTCGATGAAATTCAAAAAGCTTTGGCAAAATCGACTGCCGAAATTAGTTATCCTAAAACAGGTTTGGCAAAAAATCTAGAATGGATTTCTCGATTAGTTAAAGGAAATTTGAACTCCAAAGTATATTACACTTCACTTGGCGGATTTGACACACACGACAATCAATTGGACATTCACAAAAGAAAGTTAACCGAATTGAACGACGCTATTTTTAGTTTTTATACCGATTTGAAAAAAGCGCAATTGCTACAAAATGTAACTATTGTAGTCTTTTCAGAATTTGGAAGAAGAGTAAAAGACAATGGCAATGGAACCGATCACGGAACTGCTGCGCCAATGTTTATTATTGGAGGAAACAACAAATCTAAAATAATAGGAAGCAATCCAAATTTATCTGATTTAGATAATGGGGATTTGAAACATCAAATTGATTTTAGAAGTGTTTATGCAACATTGTTACAACAAAAAATGAATTTTGATTACTCTAAAATCGGCATCAAAAATAAACCACTCGAAGGATTATTCTAAACTTCATGTAGATAAACTTTTGAACTCATTAACAAAGGACTATCTTTGTCGGCTTTTTAAAAAATAAAAAATGTTAAAGAATAGTGTACTTAAAGGTGTGATTTTAGTAGGTCTTGGTGCGTCAAGTTACGGAATGCTAGCCACTTTTGTAAAACTTGCTTATCAAGAAAATTATACAACAGCTGAAGTCACCATATCGCAATTTATTTACGGAATTCTTGGAATGCTATTGATTAATGCCTTCCAAAAATCGACTTCTAAAACTGCAGTTGAAAAAGCAACTCCAAAGAACATTTTTCAGTTAATGTTGGCTGGAACTTCCTTAGGAATGACAAGTGTTTTCTACTATTTATGTGTACGCTATATTGATGTTTCAATCGCAATTGTTTTATTAATGCAAACCGTTTGGATGGGCGTTTTATTAGAGTGGTTTCTTGAAAAAAGAAAACCTTCTACACAAAAAACCATCGCTGTATTAATAGTTCTAGTAGGAACCACATTAGCTACAAACATTTTAAATAGCAAAGTAGCCATAGACTGGAGAGGAATTTTTTGGGGATTACTAGCAGCTACTTCATTTACAACAACGATGTTCACAGCTAATAGAATTGCCGTTGGAATTTCATCAGCTCAAAGAAGTTTATATATGTTAATGGGGGGAGCGGTTATCGTTTTTGGTTTTGCATTATTTACTCAAAATACACCTTTCAATTTTGATATTTTCTTAAAATGGGGAATCTTCTTAGCATTATTTGGAACCATCATTCCTCCTATTCTTATGAATGCCGGATTTCCAATTACTGGAATTGGTCTTGGTAGTATTGTTTCTGCGCTCGAACTGCCTGTTTCTGTGCTAATGGCTTATATTATATTAATTGAAAAAGTAGTTTTCATTCAATGGATTGGGATAATTTTAATAATAATTGCCATAGTCATTATGAATATTAAAACTAAATTTTTATCAAAAAAACTATAGTTTTACATCCGTTATACTCCAACTTATTTTTGGGTTAATTTTTAATTGTTGTTTTAAAACGAAAACATCAAATTAATTGAGCAAACCTTGCATCTTCTTTGTAATCTTAGTGTTTCAAATGCTAGTAGATATAAATCTTATCTAAGAAATAAAAATATAGATTAGTTCATCTTAATAATTTATTTGACCAACAGAAATATTTTTATCATTTTTTTTTACTTTTGAAAAATGAATTCTCTATTCCCTTCTGAAAAAATAACTTTTGACTTACCCAATGCTGAAATTGAGTATTATCCAAATTTCTTTGATGCAGAAAAATCTAAAATGCTTTTTGAAAAATTGCTAAATGAGATTCCGTGGCAACAAGACAACATTACCGTTTTTGGCAAAACACACCCACAACCTAGATTAACATGTCTTTTTGGAAACGAAGGCAAATCCTACTCCTATTCCAATATTGTGATGAAACCTCATCATTGGAATCCATTATTGATGTTTATTAAGAATGAAATTGAAGAAGTTTGTTTTGAAAATTTTTCAACTGTATTACTCAATTTGTATCGAGATGGTAAAGATAGTAATGGATGGCATGCTGATAATGAAAAGGAATTAGGACGAAATCCTGTTATAGCTTCTGTCAGTTTTGGAGCCGAACGAAGTTTTCACTTACAACATAATACTATTACTGATGCTAAACTAAAAATAACTCTAGAAAATGGAAGTCTATTACTAATGAAAGGAGAAACACAACATTTTTGGAAACATCAAATTCCGAAGACTGCCAAAACTTTACAACCAAGAATTAATTTAACCTTTCGCATTATCAAATAATATTTTGATTATTTTTGATGAAAATCAAATTACAATGAATGACATAATACATTATTTTGAAAGCATTCCCTCTTCACACAGAGCTTTAATTCTTGCTGGTGGAATTGCTATCTTTTGGTTGATTGAAAGTGCTGTTCCATTTTTTAAATTTCAATATAATAAATGGCAACATGCCGTAATTAATATCTTTTTTACAATAACTACAATTATAGTAAATTTTGCATTGGCTTTTATTTTATTAAGAACTGCTAATTATGCAACAATAAATGAATTTGGAATTTTAAACTGGTTACCTAAAATGAATGTGATAACCTTCACAATTGTTGGGTTACTTTTATTGGATTTTATTGGAGCTTATTTGGCACATTTTACAGAACACAAAGTAAAATTATTATGGCGTTTTCATTTAATTCATCATTCAGATACCTACATTGATACCACATCTGGAAATCGTCATCATCCTGGAGAAAGTATAATTCGATTTGTTTTTACAACTTTAGGAGTTCTTATTGTAGGTAGTCCAATGTGGATGGTATTTATGTACCAAACCCTATCAGTTGTCGCAACTCAATTCACACATGCTAATATTTGTTTGCCAAAAAAATTAGATAAAATCATGAGTTACATATTAGTTTCACCTGATATGCATAAAATTCATCATCATTACAAACTTCCATATACAGATAGTAATTATGGAAATATCTTCTCTATTTGGGATAGAATTTTTGGAACATTTAGCTATATGGAAAGAGAAAATATCATCTATGGAGTTGATACACATATGGATCCAAATGAAAATAACAAACTCGTTAGTTTGTTAAAAATTCCATTCCAAAAAATACGTTCACCTCAAAAAGAATAAAATTTTTGCAAACATTTAAAAAAGTAATTATTTTTTTTCTTAATATTGGTATATAAATTGATTGATAAAAAAGAACTAACATTAAAATTGTGCTTTTCGACTAATGAAAAAAAGTAAAAGAGTAGAACTTGACAACGAACAATTAGAGCGAGTTGTAAGTATGGCTCAAGAGGAAAGAAAACCTTTTGAAGTATTAAAAGCTGAATTTGGAATAACTGAAAATGAAGTTACCGAATTGATGCGAAAAAGATTATCCAAAGACAATTTTGAACTTTGGAAAAAGAAAGTTTCGGCAAGTAAACCAAAACCAAAACCAATGTTTGATGATGACTTTGACGATTTAGATGGCAAATATTATATGAAAAATAAATTTGATTAATAGCGAAACTCTTGTTTTACAAGAGTTTTTTATTTTAAATACATTCACAAAAATGAAAAGATTTTTTTTAGTTACTATTCAATTATTTACAACTCTTTTGTTTTCTCAAGAAAACATAATGACAGAAGAAATTGAAATTAATACATTAATAAAAGGCACATTATTTTCTCCAAAAAAAGTCAACAATGAAACTAAATTAGTAATATTAATTGCTGGTTCTGGTCCAACCAATAGAAACGGAAATAGTATATCTGGTGGCGTAAATAATTCATTAAAATTTTTAGCCGAAGAACTATCAAAAAATGGCATTGCAGTTTTTAGTTTTGACAAACGCATATTATCTCAAATGGCTAACAAAACACTAGATGAAAAAACACTTTCATTTGAAGATTTTATTAATGATGTAAATGATGTAATTTATCATTTCAAAGCACAAAAAAAATATTCTAAAATAATTATTGCTGGTCATAGTGAAGGCTCTCTAATTGGAATGATTGCTTCAAAAAAAAATGTTGATGGATATATTTCTATTGCTGGAGCTGGAAGACCAATAGATGAAGTACTTTCTGAACAAATTGCGAAAAATTCACCTTTTTTAAAAGATGCTGCAGATAAAAATTTAGCACTACTTAAAGAAGGAAAAACTTTTGAAAATAAAAATCCAATGCTTTCATCACTTTTTAGAGAAAGTATTCAACCCTATATGATTTCATGGATAAAATATAACCCTAGAGATGAAATTAAAAAATTAAAAATTCCAATTTTAATAATTAATGGCACAAAAGATATTCAAGTTCCAGAAACTGATGCACAATTGTTACATGAATCTAATTCAAAATCAAAATTAGTAATTATAGAAAACATGAATCATATTTTTAAAGAAATTAAAATTGATGAAGATAATTTAAAATCCTACTCCAACCCTAAATTACCTATTATATCGGAATTAATTGAGTGTATTTCAAAATTTACAAAATCGATTTAGAGTTGTAACAAATTCAATAAATACAATACTTATACTATAAAACATCTTTAAATGAAAAAAATAATCCTATCCTTAGCAGTTGTTACTTTACTTTTTGGCTGTAAACCAACTTCAACAGCCGTTACTTCTCAAAAATCTGAAGTTGTAGTAAGCATTAACTTAAATGATGTAAAAGATGATAAACTTTTAGTTTCAATTAGTGCACCAATTATTACAACCGATGAAGTTGTATATCACCTACCAAAAATAATTCCAGGAACATATTCTGAGGATGATTATGGCAAATTCATAGATGAAATGAAAGCCTTTGATGCCAGAGGAAATGCCTTGCAAGTTGAAAAACTAAGTACAAACTCTTGGACAATCAAAGAGGCAAAAAAATTAGATAAAATCACCTATTTAGTGAATGATACTTTTGATGTAGAAAGTGGAGGCGGATTTGGTGGTGGAATTTTCTCTCCAGCTGGTACAAACATCTTGGAAGGAAAAAATTTCATGCTAAACAATCATGGATTTGTAGGTTATTTTGAAGACAAAAAAGATTTGACCTATAAATTAAATATTACCCATTCTGAAAATCTTTTTGGAGCTACCTCATTAGTGGATTCTGATAGCAGTAATTTGTCAGATACTTTTGTTGTTTCTAGATATAATGATTTAGTAGACAATCCTATAATGTATTCTAAACCAGATTATATTACTTTTAATGTAGACGGCATGGAAATACTTTTTAGCGTTTATTCACCAAATGATAAACATACTGCTAAAGCACTTACTGCTGATTTAGAAAAATGTATGCGTGCTCAAAAGAAATTTTTAGGAGCTGTAAATAGTAATAAAAAATATACTGTCCTTCTTTATCTTTCTGAAATGAAAAAGACTGATGCAAAAGGTTTTGGAGCTTTAGAACACAACAGTTCTACAACAGTAGTTTTTCCAGAGATGATGCCAACCGGCGCTTTAGGAAAACAAATCATTGATGTAGTATCTCACGAATTCTTCCATATTGTAACACCACTTGGAGTTCACTCTAATGAAATTCATTATTTCGATTTTAATTCACCTAAAATGTCACAACATTTATGGATGTATGAAGGTGTAACCGAATATTTTGCAAACTTATTTCAAGTAAATCAAGGTTTAATTACTGAAGATGCATTTTACAGAAGAATGGATGATAAAATAAAGGGTGCAAAACGTATGAATGACACTATGCCTTTTACAACAATGAGTCAGAATGTTCTTGTTGAACCATACAAAAGTCAATATTTAAATGTTTATGAAAAAGGAGCATTAATTGGAATGTGCATTGACATCATAATTCGTGAAAAAAGTAATGGACAAAGAGGAATCTTAGATATGATGCAAAAACTTACTAATGAATTTGGTCCTACAAAACCATTTAATGACAATGAACTTTTTGCAAGAATAACCGAAATGACTTATCCTGAAGTAGGTGAATTTTTAAATACCTATGTAGCTGGTCCAACTCCAATTCCATATGAAATTTATTTTGCTAAAGTTGGAATTGCTAAAGGAAAAATTAAAAAAGCCGTAAACCCATTCCTAAACAGTTCAAAATCAGCTGGAATTTCTGGAAACCCTACAACTAAAGAAATCATAGTTAGAAACAACACTGAATTAAGTTCTTTTATGACTAACATCGGATTGAAAGCTGATGATGTTATTCTTTCTTTAAATAACACTAATTACAATCTTGATACACTATCAGAAATGATGACTGCTTCTCAAAACTGGAAAGATGGAGACAATGTATCAATAAAGGTAAAACGAAATGGTAAAGAGCAGACTTTAACTGGAAAAGCAATCTTGTCTTACCAAGAATCTGAAGGCTATCAAGTAGTGGAACCAACAAAACAAACTTTAAAAGAAGCTTGGTTAAAAGGATAAACTTGAATATATCCA
>CANGUP010000110.1 GCA_947457105.1 Flavobacteriaceae bacterium | reverse complement strand
TCCGTTCATTTCACCAATTTTAAACTGACAAGCATTGCAACAGAATACAACTTCAAATTTCATAAATATTTGGAACGATATGGAATTAAAGAAAATAGTGATCTCGGAGTAATTTTCAATACTGATGATTCTATATTTTGTATTGCTGGTAAAAAGCGTGGAAAATTTGTTGCAATTGGAATGATAGATCGAAAAAATAGAGAACACTAAAGCTGCTCATAACAAATGCTAAATCTCATGGCTAGTTTTCGGTAAATTGTTCGTTTTCTTTTCATAACTTCGCTCGGTCGGTTATGGAAAAAATGATTTCCATAAGCCGCCACGAGCTCTAGCATCGACCGTTATAGGCAAGCGTATAGGACGACACAACAACCATTAAACTGACAGAAAATTATCGAAACGACAGGACGACATATAAACTTAACAGCGGACTTTTTTCCGACACGACAGTCCAACGCTTCGTGTTTTATTTTTTTTGCCGACCCGCATTTTTTAAAAACAATTTTAGCCAGCCGCACAAGTGGCACATTTGGTTTTGCCCCGATACACAAAGCCAACGCTTCGCAAAACCAAAAGAGCCACTTTTTAGCCAACGCTTTAACTACATTTGACCTATGACTAAAACATTAAAAGAACAGAACTCAAAATTGATATGGATATTTTTTTCATTCAATGTTGTACTATTTTATATCATTGGATTAACTCAAATAATTACTTTTTCAGAACTTGAAATAAAGTCATTCATTACAGTTAGGGGTGTTTGGGTTTTAATTGTCCCCCTACTTTTATTCGTATTGAATGGTATTGTGAGCAGTGATTTTAAAGCGGTATTAAGTTTTTGGCGATTTAAAAACCCTCTTCCTGCGTGTAGAGCTTTCTCCTTTTATGCAGACAAGGACGACCGCATTGACAAAAATTATTTGACATCAAAATTCGGGCAATTGCCTGTATTACCTAAAGAACAAAATTCTTTATGGTATAAGATTTACAAAAAACACCAAGAAAACCCAGTTGTAAAGAAAAGCCACAAAGACTTTTTACTTGCAAGAGACATAGCTTCTGTTGCCTTTTTATTTTTAATCATTGGTGGCATTTCAATTTTATTTCTAACAACAGAGACTGTTAGATGGATTTATATAATTTACCTTTTAATACAGTTTATAATATTTGCAATTGTTGCACAGAATCACGGAAAAAGGTTTGTGTGTAATGCTTTATCAATTGAAACATCAACAGAAATATGATAGATATTAGTATAGACATGCTTTCTTTAGGGAATGCAGATTCAATAACTGTTTGGCTTAAAGACGAAAACAATAATAGTTTCGTCATACTAATCGATGGTGGTAATAAATCCCAAGGTACCGATGTGATAAAGCATCTTGATAAACATATTTTACCTGCAACAGGAAAGAAAGCACCGGATTTAATTATTTGTACTCATCACGACAAAGACCATATTGGTGGTCTAATAACAGTCGTAGAGCATTATAAAAATTTAATACCAGAAATTTGGGTAAATAATCCAGCTGAACACATAAGTTCTTATAGATATCAAACTTTAAAGGAATCATTCAAAAAGAAATCAGCAGAGAAGCAATATGAGGTAATAATGGAATCTCTTCAAAATGTAGATGATTTTATAACACTCGTAGATAAATATAATATACCTAGGCAACCAGCCTTATATGGGCAAAGTAAATTTAATGGTAAAATTAAAATACTTGGACCTTCAGATGATTTTTATAAATCACTCCTACCTGGAATGGATAACGTAGAGCAATATGTTAGTCAAGAAGCTAAATATGCACACAATTCACTTTTCCCTAATCAGAATCCAGACCTATTACTTGAAGGCGTATCGCCATGTCCAATTGTAGATGCCGAGAACTCAACATCAGCAACTAATAATTCAAGTGTAATCTTAGAAATTACTGCTAGAGAAAATAAACGGTTTCTTTTCACAGGTGATGCTGGTGTTCAAGCATTTGAAGATGTCGAAGTACACGACTCTTTGAATAATCTCTTTTGGATGCAAGTCCCTCATCATGGTTCACGTAGAAATTTATCATCTAAGTTAATCGATAAAATGTCCCCTAAATGGGCATTAATTTCGGCAAAAGGAGGTAAAGAAAATAAGCATCCGCGACTAGCTTTAGTTAATTGCCTGAAAAAACATGGGGCAAAAGTATACAGTACACACAAGGGAGGAAGTAAATGGCATCATATAGGGAACTTCCCTCCGAGAGATAGTTATTCAACAGCAGCAGAAATTTAAAAATAAAACACAATGAACCAAAAAGTCCATAATCAAATAGTAAGTTTCATTTGGAGCATTGCAGACGATGTGCTGAGAGATGTTTTCGTGAGAGGCAAATACCGTGACATCATTCTTCCCTTCACTGTGTTAAGGCGTTTGGACGCTTTGCTAGTGCCGACAAAGGAAAAAGTATTAGAAGCAAATGCCTTTCTTATAAAGCAGAATATTGACGACAAAAAAGCTTTGGAAAATCAATCGGGTTATCCGTTTTGGAATATTTCAAAATACACGTTTGAAACATTAATGAATGATGCCGACAACATAGACACCAATCTGGAAGCCTATTTGGACGGATACAGCCCCAATGTGCAGGAAATTATCAGCAAGTTCAAACTGCGTAATCAGTTGGAAACAATGAAAGAAGCAGGTGTAACTTATCTGCTCATTGAAAAACTCTGCAACAAAGAAATAAACCTAAGCCCAAACGAAGCAAAAAACAGCAAAGGCGAAACTTTGCCACCATTGACCAACTTGGGAATGGGATATGTATTTGAAGAACTTATTAGAAAGTTCAACGAAGAAAATAATGAAGAAGCAGGAGAACATTTTACGCCACGTGAAATCATTAAGTTGATGACACACATTTTGTTTACGCCTGTAAAGGACAAAATCAAAAAAGGAACTTATCTTATTTACGACCCTGCTTGCGGCAGTGGAGGTATGCTTACCGAAGCTGAAAATTTCGCTTTGGATATTACAAATAGCAAAGCCGACTTTATGCTTTACGGACAGGAAGTAAACCCTGAAACCTACGCTATTTGCACCAGCGATATGCTGATTAAAGGCGAAAAATCTGAAAACATTGCCTACGGTTCTACTCTTTCAAAAGATGGTTTTCCGCATTTGCATTTCGACTTTATGCTTTCCAATCCGCCTTATGGCAAAACGTGGAAAATTGATGAAGATGCCATTGTAGATGACAGAGGCAAAAAAGGAAGTCAGAATATCAAAGACACTCGTTTTCAAATTGGCTTGCCTTCTATCTCAGACGGACAGTTGCTGTTCCTGATGAATATGGTGAGCAAGATGAAACACAATACAGAACTTGGAAGTCGTATTGCAACCGTTCATAACGGTTCGGCTTTGTTTACTGGTGATGCAGGTGGTGGCGAAAGCGAAATACGCAAATACATTATTGAAAATGATTGGCTGGAATGTATTATCGCATTGCCAAAAAATATTTTTTACAACACGGGTATTCCTACTTATATCTGGATTGTAAGCAATAAGAAAGACCCCAAACGAAAAGGCAAAGTGCAGTTGATAAATGCAATGGAACTTTATGAAAAACTGCGGAAGAACTTAGGGCAAAAGAATTGCGAAATGAAACCTGCACACATTGACACCATAAATAATTTGTATATGGACTTTGTGGAAAGCGATATTTCTAAAATTTACCCCAACGAATATTTTGGCTATAACAAAATAACCGTTGAAAGACCTTTACGCCTTTCGGCAAAATTTACAGCAGAAGCAATTGCCACTTTACGTTTTGATAAAAGCATAACCGAGGAAATGGAATGGGCTTATACTCATTTTGGAGATGATTTGTATAAAGAAATTAAAAAACACAAAGACAAGATTGAAGCCCACCTAAATAAGAACGAGGTAAAACTAAAACCTGCGGACAAAACAAAATTGCTTAGTGCCGAACATTGGAAAAGCCAATTGGCATTGATGCAAGCTGCTCAAAAAATTGCCGACAAATTGGGAAACAAACAATTTGACGACTATAACACGTTTGTGCCATTGCTCAACAAAACCATTAAGGAATTGAAGTTGGATATTGATGTTAAAGGATTAAAAAGCATTACAGATGCTATCACTTGGAAAAACGAAGATGCTGAAAGAGTAATTAAGAAAACTGAAAAAGACGGAACTATAACCTATGAAGCCGACAGCGATTTAAGAGACACTGAAAATGTGCCGCTTGACCAAGACATACACGAATACTTTGAACGGGAAGTATTGCAACACATACCTGACGCTTGGATTGATGAAAGCAAAACCGTAAAGGGTTATGAAATTTCTTTTACTCGTTATTTCTACAACTATGTGCCGCCTCGCAGCATTGAAGAAATTACCGCAGAAATTTTCCAATTGGAAAAAGAAACCGAAGGCATCTTAAACGAAATTGTAAACGACTAATGGCAACTTTACAACCATACAAAAAATACAATGCCATTGCGTATGATTATGCAAGGCAGTTGCCTGATGGCTGGCAACTTTTGCCAAATATTGCCGTTTTTCAGGAACGTATTGAAAGAGGACATATCAATGAAGAATTGCTTTCTGTAACCATTGGCAGAGGAGTAATTAGGCAAACCGAAGTAGATATAAAAAAAGACAGCAGCAACGAAGATAAAAGCAAATACAAACTCATAAAGGTTGGGGACATTGCTTACAACAAGATGAGAATGTGGCAAGGTGCTTTGGGATATAGCGATTATCAAGGAATTTCAAGCCCTGCTTATGTTATCCTGAAACCAAAAATGAAAATCAACCCACGCTTTTTTCATTATATGTTTCGTACTTCGTTTTATACCAATTACAGCAAACGATTTTCTTATGGAATTGTGGACGACCAATTGAGTTTACGTTATACTGATTTCAAACGCATGTATAGCATTGTTCCGCCAATAGCAGTTCAAAACAACATTGTAGCCTACTTAGACAAAAAGAATAACGAAATAGACAAGTTTATTCGGAACAAGGAAAGGTTGATTGAGTTGTTGGAGGAGAGAAAGAAAAAGGTTATCTCTAAAAATATTTCACAATGGATACATTCTGAATTAAAAGAAAGTGGGATTTCTTGGATTGGTAAAATTCCAACACATTGGAGTGTTTTAAATCTGAAATATTTGCTGAAAAGTAAATTAAAATACGGTGCAAACGAAGAAGCAAAAGACGCTAATCCAGAGCATCCAAGATATATTCGGATTACAGACTTTGGCTTTGATGGAAAATTAAGTGATGATACTTTTCGTTCCTTACCATTGAAAAAAGCAAAAGAATATCTACTGAATGAAGGTGATATTTTGTTTGCACGAAGTGGAGCAACCGTAGGTAAGACATTTCAATTTAAAGAATACAACGGTTTGGCTTGCTTTGCTGGTTATTTAATAAAGGCTTCGCCAAATGCACAAAAAATACTAAGCGACTTTCTTTATTTATATACACAATCAAGTTTGTTTGAAGAATGGAAAAATGGAATTTTTGACAAAGCAACAATTGAAAATATTGGTGCTGATAAATATGCAGTATTAAAAGTAATTGTTCCACCAATTGAAGAACAAGAGCAGATTATTGCATTTGTTCAAAATGAAAGTTCAGAAATCAATCTTGCAATTTCAAAAGCTCAAAAAGAAATATCATCTATCAAAGAATACCGAGAAGCCTTAATCACAGATTTGGTAACGGGCAAACGTAGTGTTCCGCAATTACAAATGAGTTAAATATGCAGTTTACAGATACATCAGAAAGAGGTTTTCAAAAATTCATTACCAATTATTTGGTAACGGGACACAAATTTATTGAAACATCACCCACCGAATTTGACCGTGAATTTTGCATCAATACAAAACAAGTATTGGCTTTTATTGAAGCAACCCAAAAAGATGCTTATGAGATGATTCAGAAAAAAGGCGAACGCAGTTTCTTGGTTCGCTTAGATGAAAAAATAAAAGAGTTGGGTGTTATTGAAGTACTTCGCAAAGGTGTAAAGCATTTTGATAAAACGGTTGAGTTGTTTTACCGTAAACCTTCATCAAGCTACAATACCAAAGATGCTGCAAGATATGCAGCCAATTTATTTTCAGTAACACAAGAATTGAAATACAGCCTAAGCCACGAAAACCGTTTGGACTTAACTGTTTTTGTAAACGGCATTCCCGTAATGACTTGTGAGTTGAAAAATCCGTTAAGCGGACAGTATGTACAAAACGGCATTCGTCAATACCAAAACGACCGAGACCCAAAAGAAAAAATGTTTTCGTTTGCCCGTTGTATGGTTCATTTTGCAGCCGACACAGAGCAAGTGTTTATGTGTTCTGAATTGAAAGGCAAAGCATCTTTCTTTATTCCTTTCAACAAAGGCTTGAATGATGGCAAAGCCAAACCGCCTTTTGGTGCAGGCAATCCTATAAACCCAAAAGGACTAAAAACGCATTACTTATGGGAAGAAGTTTTGAGCAAAGATTCGCTGGCAAACATCATAGACAAGTTTGCACAAGTAATTGAAGAAACAGACGAAGACACGGGCAAGAAGAAAAAGAAATTGATTTTCCCCCGTTATCATCAGCTAACATCGGTAAAACAAATATTAGCACACGCAAAAGAAAATGGCATTGGACAAAAGTATTTAATTCAACATTCGGCAGGTTCGGGCAAATCAAAATCCATTGCTTGGCTTTCGCACCAGTTGCACGGTTTGTTCGACAAAACAGGCACAAACAATATTTTTGATTCTGTGATTGTCATAACCGATAGAACCGTTTTAGACAAACAATTAAGCGATGAAATAAAACAGTTTTCGCCAACAATTGGCATTGTTGCAGCTATTACAAGCGATGGAGCAAGTAAAACAAACAACTTACGTGAAGCCATTGCCAATAAGAAGAAAGTAATTATTTGCACTATTCAAACATTTCCGCATTTGCTGAAAGAAATGGAAGACTTGGGCAGTTTGAAGTTTGCCATCATCATAGACGAAGCCCACAGTAGCCAAAGTGGTGAGACATCGGCAAAAATGAATGCCGTACTTGCTGACAAAGGTGAAGAAGCAGAAGACGAAGACGAACCAACATTAGAAGACAAAATCAATGCGTTGATTGAAAGTCGCAAGATGATTAAGAACGGTTCTTACTTTGCTTTTACTGCTACACCCAAAAACAAAACATTAGAAACCTTTGGCGTTCCACGAAAATACATAAAGGACGGAGAAGAAAAAACGGCTTTTGATGCATTCCATTTGTATTCAATGAAACAAGCCATTGAAGAAGAATTTATTTTGGATGTATTACAGAATTATACAACCTACAATTCGTTTTACAAACTCATAAAATCAGTAGAAGAAAATCCTGAATTTGATACCAAACAGGCACAAAAGAAATTGAGGGCTTATGTAGAAGGGCACGAATTTGCCATAGCAGAGAAAGCCAAAATAATTATAGACCATTTTCATCGTGATGTAAAGCATCTGATAAATGGCGAAGCCAAAACAATGATTGTTACGAAAAGCATCATTGCAGCTATCAAATACAAACACGCCTTTGACGAATACCTGAAAGAAATTAAATCACCTTGGAAAGCTATCGTGGCCTTTTCGGGCAAGAAAGAATACAAAGGCAATGAGTATGACGAAACAGGAATGAACAATTTTGAAAGCTACAAGACTGACATTCCTAAAAACTTTAAGAAAAAGCAGTATCGTTTTTTAATTGTAGCCAACAAGTACCAAACAGGCTTTGACCAACCGCTTTTGCATACTATGTATGTTGACAAGAAATTACGAGATGTGCAAGCAGTGCAAACACTTTCACGTTTAAACAGAGCCTACAAACCTTGGAAGAAAGACACTTTTGTTTTGGACTTTTATAATTCAGCAGAAGAAATTAAAGAAGCTTTTGACCCTTATTTTACTTCAACCATTCTTAGCGAAGAAACAAGTCCTAATAAACTAAATGACTTGTTAGACGCACTTGAAAAATTTGAAGTTTACAATGAAGAAGTAGTAAAAGATTTTTTTGAAAAATATTCGGACAATGCAGACAGAACGGTTCTTGACCCGATTATAGATTCAGCAGCACATATATTCAAATACGATTTGAACATTGATAAGCAGATTGATTTTAAAATCAAGGTAAAATCGTTTTTAAGAACTTACAGCTACTTAGCGAAACTACTTGACTTCAATAATTTGTATTGGGAACAACTTTGGTGGTATTTGAAATACTTATTACCAAAATTGACAATTGAGGAAAACGAAGATTTAGCACAAGGAATTATTGAATCCATTGATATGGACAGCTATCGTCCAGCAAAGCAAGGAACAGAAAAAATTAGTTTGGTTGAAGACCCTGGATTTGTAACACCTATTCCTGTTGGCGTTGGTGGTGGTAAATCTGAACCCGAACTGGACACTTTAGAAAACATACTTAACGCATTCAATCAGCGTTTTGGCGACATTGACTGGACAGACAAAGACAAGGTGAATGAGATTTTAACGCAGCAAATTCCTGCGGATATGAAGGCAGACGGCAAAATTATGGATGCCATAAATACTTCACCCGACAAGCAAAACGCAAAAATATCATCGGACAAAAAAGTAGAGGAATTGATGCAACAATACTTGTTCACGCAGACAGAGATTTTTAAAAAGTTCTCTACCGACAAAGATTTTGAAAGAAGGTACAAGGAATTTATTTTCGATACACTTTGGACACAACAAGGAAAACAGCCACCAATAAACCCCTGACGCAATTTGCAAGCACAATTAAAAACCGCACAAGCCAACACACGACCAAAGTTTTTAATAGAGCTTGCAAAGCCGACCCAAAAGAAAAATTGTTTTTAAAAAAATTCCAACGCTTCAAAAAAAAATAAAACACCCGACACACAAGCCAGACAAAAAAGCACTCGACAAATGACACAAACGGACGACATAAAAATGGTTGTAACCCACGACAGACAAGAACGCCAGCCTATAACAGCGGTTTGGCGTAATGGCGGGCTCAGTGCTTCGTATGACAGTTTTGTGGTAGGTTCAAGTGCAGTGCTTCGATTGAACTTTTGTGCTAAAAATCCGCCACTACGCCAAGCCGCAAAACGTTGTGGGCAAGATGGTTAGAAATTTCCTCCGGAATTTCTAACGCCTGCGAGTCCTTCAAATTGGAATAAATAATGGAAAACGAAATACGGAAAATACAAAGTTCCTATTCCGTAGAAATTGTTCGTAAATCCTGAACTACCTACACTCTCAACCAGCCCACAACAGCTGTCAAGCGCAATCGCTGGTTTTTTGTGGTCGGGCGCTTTTGTTTCC
>CANGUP010000109.1 GCA_947457105.1 Flavobacteriaceae bacterium | reverse complement strand
TGTTAGTTTCACGTTCACTAAACATCTTGTTCAAACGTTCAAGTGCTTTACTTGTTTTAGAAAATACCACAATTCCAGTTGTAGGTCTATCCAATCGATGAACAACACCTAGAAAAACTTCTCCTGGTTTATTGTATTTCTCTTTGATATATTCTTTAACAATTTCAGAAAGCGGATTATCTCCAGTTTTATCACCTTGCACAATATCTCCAACACGTTTATTAACCACAATAATATGATTGTCTTCGTGAAGAATTTGAAGATTATCTTTTGTAGATACTATTTTTTCTGCCATCTAATTTCTGAAATCTGCTATCTAATACTGTTCATTCGCATTAGGAAAATCTTGACTTTTTACATCGGCAACATAATTCCCAATAGCTTTCGTCATTTGATCGTATAAATCTAAATAACGGCGTAAGAATCTTGGACTGAATTCGTTGTTCATTCCAAGCATGTCATGAATTACAAGTACTTGTCCATCAACACCACTTCCGGCGCCAATTCCGATAACAGGAATTGAAATGCTTTTAGAAACTTTTTCGGCTAAAGCAGCAGGAATTTTTTCTAGAACTAAAGCAAAACAGCCCAATTTTTCTAATAATTTGGCATCTTCAATCAATTTATCTGCCTCAGCATCTTCTTTAGCACGAACAGTATAAGTTCCGAATTTGTAGATTGATTGAGGTGTTAAACCTAAATGTCCCATCACTGGAATTCCAGCAGCTAAGATCCTTTTTATAGATTGTTTGATTTCACTTCCACCTTCCAATTTTACAGCATGTCCTCCAGATTCTTTCATGATTCTAATTGACGAACGCAATGCTTCTTTTGGATCAGATTGGTAGCTTCCAAAAGGTAAATCTACTACAACCAATGCTCTTTCAATAGCACGTACAACACTAGAAGCATGATAAATCATTTGGTCTAATGTTATTGGTAAAGTAGTTTCGTGTCCGGCCATAACATTACTTGCTGAATCTCCAACCAAAATTACGTCAACACCAGCAGTATCAACAATTTTTGCCATGGTAAAATCATAAGCAGTTAGCATTGAAATTTTCTCGCCATTGGCTTTCATTTCAATTAATGATTTGGTAGTAATTCGTTTGTAATCTTTTTTGGCTACTGACATTTTTTATAGTTTACAGTTTTCAGAATTTAGTATTCAGTTTAATTTCTGAAAATAATTATTCTGTAAAATTAGTATAATCTTATTAATTGTAACAAATTTTATTATTTATCTACTTATCTTTCGTAATTAAATTCAGAACTATGAAAAAATGTATTCTAATTATTTGTTTTATATTTAGTACTTCATTTCAAGCTCAAAATCAAGAAGTTCAAAAAGTTATTGAAACTTTTTTTGAAGGCTTTCACGCTAAAGATACTGTTAAAATGAAATCAGTTTGTTCAGATAAAATCATTCTTCAATCGATTATGGAAAATGCAAAAGGATCCAAATTATCTGATGAATCGGCTAAAGAGTTTTATAATTCTATTGCAACTATTCCAAATGATTTTAAATTTGAAGAAAAGATTTTAAATTATTCTATTCAAGTTGATGGCACGATGGCACATGTTTGGACACCTTATGAATTCTACATAAATGGAAAATTAAGTCATTCTGGTATGAATTCTTTTACACTTTTTAAAGAAAATGGTCTCGAAGCTTCGGATTGGAAAATCATCTATTGCATTGATACCAGAAGGAAATAATTTATGAAAAATACATTTACAATTTTAGCGCTACTCATTTCTAGTCAACTATTCTCTCAAGAAAAAAGCGAACTAAAAACCACTTTTTCAGGATTTGTAGAAACTTATTATTCCTATGATTTTAATCATCCATTAACCGATTCAAAATTGCCATTTATGTACAATTACAATCGTCATAACGAGTTTAATATCAATATTGGATTACTACGTGCAAAAGTGGAATATGAAAATGCTTATGCAGTATTGTTATTACAATCAGGAACTTATGTTGAAGATAATTATGCCAACGAAAAGATAAAATATTTAAACGAAGCCTATGTTGGTTTGTATCTTGATAAATCAAAAAAACAATCTGTAGAAGTTGGAATTTTACCAAGTTATTTAGGATTTGAATCATCAACAACGGCAACTAATTTAACCTTAACACGTTCTATTTTAGCTGAAAATTCGCCTTATTTTATGACAGGAGTGAAATACAATTACAAACCGTCAGATAAATGGAATTTTGCTGCTTTATTGACTAATGGCTGGCAACGAATCAACAAACTTCAAAAGGATGTTGCACCATCTTTAGGAACTCAAATTGTTTATAAATCATCTGTAAATTCCACTTTAAATTGGAGCACTTTCGTAGGAAAGGAGTTTAATGGAATTGATTATACAATGCGTTATTTCAGTAATTTATATTTTGATAAAAAATGGAATGACAAATGGCGAACTATTGCAGGTTTTGATTATGGTTTGCAAGATTTGAGTTCTTCAAATAATGAATCTGCATCTTGGTTAAGTCCTGTTTTTATTGCCCAATATTCAATAAATCCAAAATGGCAAACGGCATTTAGAACCGAATATTATCAAGATGATAAGAATGTGATTATTGCCACAAATGACGAATTTAAAACTCTTGGTTTCTCTTTAAACTTCGATTATTTACCCAATTCAAAAGTAAAATTAAGAACAGAAGCTCGTTACTTTGATAGCAAGAAAGAAGTATTTGCCAAAGGTTCTGATTTAGTTAATTCAAATTTCTTTTTGACAACTAGTTTGAGTTTTGAGTTTTAATTCTAAATTAGCGTTTCATTCTACAATTTTAAATGAGTAAAAGAATTCAAATTATAAAGCGCTATTTCCGTTCACTTTTTGACCTAAAAGGAAGTCAGGAAGATGAAATAGAAACCGATAAAGAGGTAAGAGAAGGTGTTGTTTTTAAAGGAAAAAACCTTTGGCTTCTCGCTTTTGCAATATTCATTTCTTGCATTGGATTAAACATTAATTCGAAAGCGGCTGTTATTGGTGCGATGATAATTTCACCATTGATGGGACCAATTTTTGGAATAGGTTTTTCATTAGGAGTTTCTGATTTAGATTTGTTAAAAGTTAGTATCCAAAATGCACTACGAATTGTACTTATAAGTTTATTCGTTGCTACTATTTACTATTTAATAACGCCTTATGCCATTGCAACCGATGAATTATTATCCTTTTCACATCCAACTATATTTGATGTTTTATTAGCATTTCTTGGCGGAATGGCAGGATTTATAGCTATTTCGCGTCATAATGGAACACAAGTTTTAATTGGAGTAGCAGTGGCAACTTCATGTATTCCTCCGCTATGTACAGCAAGTTTCGGATTGGCAACCTTGCAATTGGAATACTTTGTTGGCGGACTTTATCCTTACTTCATCAATGCTCTTTTTATCTGTGTTGGAAGTTATATTATTGTCAAGTATTTAAAATTCAGTCCACATTCAAAAGAAAATGTAAAGCATGTAAATAGTTGGTTTGGAGTTTTGATTTTTCTAGCAATAATTCCCGCGATGTATTTAGCTTATAATTTTGCAGTAACAAATATTTATTTATCGAAAGCAAACCAATTTGTAACCAATGAAATTGATTTAAAATATCATGTGGTTCAGACCAAAATTGATAATAAAACTAAAGTAATTGAAGTTGACGTAACGGTTGAAAAATATGATGATTCATTGCAAAATTCAATTGAAAATAAACTTAAAAAAACTGATTTAAAAGATTCAAAAATTAAAATTTATCAAACTATTGAAGCAGGAAAAACCAATCAAAAAGAGTTCGATAAATTAAATGCTGAAATTCAATTATTAAAAAATGAAATCAACAAAATGAAAGCTGGTAAATAGCACTTAACTGTTTTCAATATGGCAAACTTTATGTTCTTAACAATCGGCAACATTTACTGCTACTGCAAGACCACCTTCGGATGTCTCTTTATATTTTGAATTCATGTCTTTAGCGGTTTGCCACATGGTATTGATCACTTTATCTAAAGGAACTTTTGCATTTTTAGCATCAGTTTCCATAGCTAATTCAGCTGCATTTATTGCTTTAATTGCACCCATTGTATTTCTTTCAATACAAGGAATTTGAACCAAACCACCAATAGGATCACAAGTTAAACCTAGGTGATGTTCCATTGCAATTTCGGCTGCCATTTGCACTTGGTCTGGAGTTCCACCCATAACTTCACACAAAGCTGCTGCCGCCATCGCACTAGACACACCAATTTCTGCCTGACATCCACCCATTGCAGCAGATATAGTTGAACCTTTTTTGAAAATACTTCCAATTTCGCCAGCAACCATTAAAAATTGCTTGATCTCTTTTTCGCCAGCTTCGTGATTTTCTATAACCAAATAATACATTAATACAGCAGGAATAACTCCAGCACTTCCATTGGTTGGAGCTGTTACAACTCTGCCTAAAGCTGCGTTTACTTCATTGACTGCTAAGGCAAAACAAGAAACCCATTTTAGAATTTGACGAAATTTAACTTCTGTTTTTCTTATACATTCCAGCCATTCTTGAGGTGAGTTATAATTAGATAAACCAATCAAACCTTGGTGCATGTCAAAAGCTCTTCGACGTACATTCAGTCCGCCAGGAAGTATGCCTTCGCTGTGGCATCCAATGTACATACATTCTAACATTGTGTTCCATATGCGCATTAACTCTTTATCGATTTCCTCTTCCGAACGCATCGATTTTTCGTTTTCGTATACTACTTCCGAGATAGATTTATTTAATGAATTGCAATATTCTAATAATTCTTGTGCATTTTGAACTGGATAAGGAAAAGCACATTTAATTTCTAATTTTTTCTTCGCATTGACACGTTCTTCTTTTACTACAAATCCGCCACCAATAGAGTAGAAGGTAGAAGTGTATTCTTTGTTAGAAGAAAATGCTGTAAAAGTCATTCCGTTAGCATGAAATGGCAAAAAGTTTTTATTGAAAACAATATCTTTTTCAATATCAAAAGAAATTAAAAGCTGGTTTCCTAAGTTGAGTTGATGTGTGTTTTTAATAGAAGTAATAATTTTATCAATATTTTCAACTGGAATATATTCAGGATCTTGACCACTCAAACCTAGCATTACTGCCAAATCAGTTGCGTGACCAATGCCAGTTAATGATAGTGAACCATATAAATCTACTTTAACTCGAGTTGTAGTGTTTAGTAAATTATCTTGATTTAGTTCAGCCAAAAATCGTTCAGCGGCACGCCAAGGTCCAAGTGTATGAGAACTTGATGGTCCAACACCAATTTTTAACATATCAAAAACCGAAATGCATTCTTCCATAAACTTTACAAATTTGTAAAGCAAATATAGGGTTTAAAATGATAATTTGACAAAAATCCTAGAATTTGAATAGCAGTTTTTGATACTTTATTACTTTAATGTACTCTGAATTAAGGAAATCTAATTTAATAACATATCATTAGGAATTTCGTATTCACATTTTTAGTTCTTTTGCAAAAAAAAAAATCAAGATGCCCATCAACAAATATTTCCTTTCTGCTTTATCTGCTTTTATTATTTGGGGATTTTTTAGTTTGGCTCTAAAACCATTACATAATTATGCTTCGTTGGATATTTTATTTTATCGTGTTTTTATTGCAACCGCTTGTTTATTATCTCTTAATTTTATTTTCAGAAAATCGGTTTTAATTACTTCGTTAGAAACGTTTAAAAATTTTTCAAATAAAAAGCGAAGAACTACAATTATAATGACACTTTTAGGAGGATTTTTGTTAGTATTGAATTGGTTTTTGTTCATTTATGCTGTCAATCATGTTAGTTTGCAATCAGCTTCGTTTGCCTATATAATTTGTCCAATTATTACCACTGTTTTGGCTTTCATAATTTTAAAGGAAAAAATCAATTATTGGCAATGGTTTGCAGTTTTATTATGTGTAATAAGTTGTATCATATTGTCTTATGGTAATTTAAAAGATTTGATTTACAGTGTTGTAATTGCTTTTTCCTTTGGATTATATCTTATTTCGCAAAGAAGAAATAATGACTTTGATAAATTTTTAATCTTAACGATTCAAATGGTATTTGCAACCGTTATTTTACTTCCATTTTATCCTAGTTATGGAGAAGAAGTTCCAACAGAACCTTTATTTTATTACTTGCTTTTAGTGATAGTAGTTTTGTTTACGATTATCCCATTGTTTTTGAATTTATATGCTCTAAAAGGATTGAATTCTTCAACAGTAGGAATATTGATGTATACCAATCCGTTGATTCATTTTTTTCTTGCAATTTATTATTTTAAAGAATCGGTTTCTGTTGCACAGATTATTTCATATTCATTGATAGCGTTGTCGATAGTTGTTTTTAATATCAAACAAGTTTGGACTTTAAGACAAAAAGAGTCTGTATAATACGAAAAACAAATGTCAACTTGTCATATTAATATACATAAAACTGACAATTTATTCTCAAATTTCACTTGGCACAATCATTGTCATATCACAAACAAGTTGAAAAACTAAATAAAAACATTAAATAGAAAATTAAGAAAATGGGAAAAATTATTGGTATCGATTTAGGTACAACCAATTCTTGCGTGTCAGTTATGGAAGGTGGAGAACCAGTTGTAATTGCTAATGCAGAAGGAAAGAGAACTACACCATCTGTAATTGCATTTGTAGAAGGTGGCGAAATTAAAGTAGGTGACCCTGCAAAAAGACAGGCGGTAACAAATCCTACTAAAAACACAGCGTCAATTAAACGTTTTATGGGTAATAAATACTCAGAAAGTGCTAAAGAAGCATCGACTGTAGCTTATAAAGTTGTTAAAGGAGATAACGACACACCACGTGTTGATATTGACGGAAGACTTTATACACCACAAGAATTGTCAGCAATGACACTTCAAAAAATGAAAAAAACAGCTGAAGACTATTTAGGTCAAACAGTTACAGAAGCAGTTATTACTGTTCCAGCATACTTTAACGATGCACAACGTCAAGCTACAAAAGAAGCTGGTGAAATTGCAGGTTTAAAAGTAATGCGTATTATCAATGAGCCAACTGCTGCTGCATTAGCTTATGGATTAGATAAAAAAGGAATTGACCAAAAAATTGCAGTTTACGATTTAGGTGGAGGTACATTTGATATCTCAGTTCTTGAATTAGGAGACGGAGTTTTTGAAGTATTATCTACGAATGGAGATACTCACTTAGGTGGAGACGATTTTGACCAAGTAATCATCGATTGGATGGCAAACGATTTTAATACTGAAGAGGGTGTTGATTTACGTAAAGATCCAATGGCATTACAACGTTTGAAAGAAGCTGCTGAAAAAGCTAAAATTGAATTATCATCTTCAACTCAAACAGAAATTAACTTACCATACGTTACTGCAACGGCTTCAGGACCAAAACACTTAGTTAAAACATTAACTCGTGCTAAATTTGAGCAATTGTCAGAAACTTTAGTAAAACGTTCAATGGAACCAGTTGCTAAAGCATTAAAAGATGCAGGTTTATCTGTTTCAGATATTGACGAAGTAATCTTGGTTGGAGGTTCTACAAGAATTCCAGTTATCCAAGAACAAGTTGAAAAATTCTTTGGTAAAAAAGCATCTAAAGGAGTTAATCCTGATGAAGTTGTTGCCATCGGAGCTGCAATTCAAGGTGGAGTTTTAACAGGTGATGTAAAAGATGTATTGTTATTAGACGTTACACCTTTATCATTAGGAATTGAAACTATGGGTAATGTAATGACTAAATTAATTGAGTCTAACACAACAATTCCAACAAAAAAATCACAAATATTCTCAACAGCTGCTGACAATCAACCAAGTGTTGAAATTCACGTTATTCAAGGTGAAAGAACAATGGCTGCAGATAATAAAACAATCGGTCGTTTCCACTTAGATGGAATTCCACCAGCACCAAGAGGTGTTCCTCAAATTGAAGTAACTTTTGATATTGATGCTAATGGTATCATCAAAGTTTCTGCAACTGATAAAGGAACAGGAAAATCTCACGACATTCGTATCGAAGCTTCATCTGGTTTAACAGCAGAAGAAATCGAAAGAATGAAAAAAGATGCTGAGATGAATGCTGAAAGCGACAGATTGGCTAAAGAAAAAGCTGATAAATTAAATGAAGCAGACAGTATGATTTTCCAAACAGAAAGTCAATTGAAAGAACTTGGTGATAAATTATCTGATGATCATAAAGTTGGAATCGAATCAGCTTTAACTGAATTGAGAATGGCGCACCAAAATCAAGATTTAGAAGCAATTCAAAAAGGTCTTGATAATGTAAACGCTGCCTGGAAAGTTGCTACAGAAGCAATGTATGCTCAAGGAGACCAAGGTCAAGCTCAAGAAGCTCAACCACAAGCTGATGCAAGTGGTGATCAAACTCAAGATGTTGATTTTGAAGAAGTGAAATAATAAATTTTATTATAGTTTTATAAACCGAGTTAGCAATAACTCGGTTTTTTTTATGCTTTATTTTGCATTTTGATTATTACAATCGTATGCGGAAATGTTATTGCAGCTAGAAAAGAGAAGAACAAAGCATTAAAAATTTCTTTATCCTTAAAAAGAAAATATAAAATGGCAATTCCGAATAAGGAAATTATCCAATAAACGAACGCTGATTTAATATAACGTTTGAAGTTTTTAAAACTATAACTTCCGTATAAAAAATGGATTTGTTCTTTGATTGAAGGAAAACTATGCCATACCACAAAATAGATGGCAAATGCCCAAATTAAATCAGCTGTTTTAAATACAATTGCAAATACTAATAGGTAAAAAATATTTAAAATTATTTCTGATTTTAATTTTGAAGTATTTAAATTTAGGAAAGTTCCTGAAACTATTAAAAGTATTCCTATTACTAATGTTATCATTCTGAAATCTAAGAATTCAATTGAAGTCTTAGAGATTTGAAAAATAATTTGTTTGACTTCCAACTCATGAAATTGAAACAATAAAAAGAGAATAAACAATCCATATATGGTTTGAAAGATAGTTAATATTGTATTGTTTCCTTTATCTTTAAGTTTATTCCAATGTTGCTCTCCAAAGTGATATCCGCTGAAAAGTATAAATAAAATCAAAGCCAATATTGGCAAACTATAAAAAAGTAATGCACCTGAAATTACAACACCAATATAATAGAATATGATTTTTTTTAAAGAAATAGTGTTTTTTTCTTCATTTATTTTTTTATACAAAGCTAAATCATTTGCTCCGTGTAGGATTCCTAGTAAGAATATTACTACAAATCCAATAACTTGTTGAAACTTGTGAGAAAAAAACATATTAATCCACAATGCAAAAAAACTAATAAATATGGCTATTTTGTTGGAATATGACATA
>CANGUP010000108.1 GCA_947457105.1 Flavobacteriaceae bacterium | reverse complement strand
TCCAAAAACGAAACTTTAGAAGAAGCCTTCGGAACTGGAACAGCAGTTGGAATCGCAATGGTAGAAGAAATTGGAAACAATGATTTATCGATTAAATTTCCAGTAGAAAATCCAGTTTCTGTTATGGTAAATGACACTTTGAATTCGATCAAAGTGCAAGATATAAAAGATGAATTCGGTTGGATTGTAGAAGCAAAATAACGATTCAAACCTAACAGGTTTCAAAGAACTGTCAGGTTTAATATTATAACTATGTTAGATAAAAAAATACTAGAAAAAGCATTTTCAACAATGGCAACTGCCAAAGCAATGGCAACTTTGTATGAAGATAATTTCAAAATAGTTTCCAAATACGTACACGCAACTTCGCGTGGACACGAAGCGATTCAAATTGCGATGGCGATGCAACTTTTGCCACAAGATTATGCGTTTCCTTATTATCGTGATGATGCAATGATGTTAGGAATCGGAATGCAACCTTATGATTTGATGTTGCAGTTGATGGCAAAAAAAGACGATCCATTTTCGGGCGGACGAACTTATTATTGTCATCCAAGTTTGAAAGATGCTGATAAACCTAAAATTCCACATCAATCATCGGCAACAGGAATGCAAGCGATTCCGGCTACTGGTGCCGCTATGGGATTTTGGTATAAAGAAAATATAGGAATTCAAGATGCTAATCAAGAGAAACCATTTGTTGTTTGTTCACTTGGAGACGCATCCGTAACCGAAGGAGAAATCGCCGAAGCATTGCAAATGGCAGCGTTGAAACAACTTCCGATTTTGTATTTGGTGCAAGATAACGGTTGGGATATTTCTGCAAATGCTGCTGAAACTCGTGCTCAAAATGCTTTTGAATACTCCAAAGGGTTTCACGGGATTGAAGCAATATCTATCGATGGAGCCAATTTTACCGAAAGCTATTTAGCGGTTCAAAAAGTGGTGAAAACCATTCGTGAAGAACGTCGTCCGTTTTTAGTTCATGCTAAAGTTCCGTTGTTAAATCATCATACTTCGGGTGTTCGAATGGAATGGTACCGTGACGATTTAGAAGAAGCGCAATCGCGTGATCCATTTCCGGTTTTGTTAAAACAATTATTGGAAGCAGGATTTACCAAAGAAGAAATTCAAACTATAGAAAACACGGCTGTTGCCAAAGTGCAAGCTGATTTTGATAAAGCACAGTTAGCCGAAGATCCAACACCAGAAGATTTATTTACACACGATTTTGCCCCAACGTCAATTACAGAAGAAGTAGGCGAACGAAATCCGGTGCGTGAAGATAAAGTCGTGATGGTAGATTGTGCGCTTTTTGCTGTGGAAGAATTAATGAAAAAGCACCAAGAATGTTTGTTGTACGGACAAGACGTTGGCGGAAGATTAGGTGGCGTTTTTAGAGAAGCAGCGACTTTAGCACAAAAATTCGGAGACGAACGTGTATTTAATACGCCAATTCAAGAAGCTTTTATTGTAGGTTCTACAGTCGGAATGTCGGCAGTTGGATTGAAACCAATTGTTGAGGTTCAGTTTGCCGATTACATTTGGCCAGGATTGAACCAGTTGTTTACCGAAGTCAGTCGTTCGTGTTATTTATCCAACGGAAAATGGCCAGTGAGTATGATTTTGCGTGTTCCAATTGGTGCATATGGAAGTGGCGGACCTTATCATTCGTCGTCTGTAGAAAGTGTTTTGACAAATATTCGCGGAATAAAAATCGCTTATCCAAGTAATGGTGCTGACTTAAAAGGATTGTTGAAAGCTGCTTATTACGACCCAAATCCGGTTGTGATTTTGGAGCATAAAGGTTTGTATTGGAGTAAAGTAAAAGGAACCGATGCCGCAAGAGTAAACGAACCAAGCGAAGATTACATTTTACCTTTCGGAAAAGCCAATATCGTTCAAGAAATTTGGGAACAAGAAACCGATGAAACAATCACGGTTATCACATACGGAATGGGAGTTCATTGGGCTTTGAATGCATCAGCAACGATGAAAAATCAAGTTGAAATTATCGATTTACGAACGTTGTATCCACTTGATGAAGAAACTATCTTTAAATCGGTTAAAAAAGCTAAAAAATGTCTTGTAGTAACCGAAGAACCAACTAACAATTCGTTTGCAAGAAGTTTAGCTGGATTGATTCAAGAAAATTGTTTCAAATATCTTGATGCGCCAGTAATGGTAATTGGTTCCGAAAATATGCCTGCGATTCCATTGAATAGCACGTTGGAGTTTACCATGATTCCGAATGTAGATAAAGTGAAAGCTAAAATGGAAGAACTTTTGAACTATTAGTTCTTTTGAAATTCTGCCTCTATTCAATACAAAAACTATCTAGCCCTGATTACTTCACATTGTTTTTGTTTTTTATAGGAGTTCAGTGAACTTCGTTTGAAGAAGTTACATGTAACTCGGAAAGCAGGAAAGCTGAAACCAAAAGGAACCAAGTCATTCGCTACTGATTTTCATCAGAATAAATCAGAAAAAAAAACACAGTTTGTAAAATACTAAACTGTGGTTTTTTTATTCTATTTCAATATTTAAAATTCGTTGTTGAATGTTGAATATTAAATTTGGAATAACAAATAATGAAGTTTTAAATTATTTTTTTACACCAGGAGGATATTGCGCCAAAATTTTATCTACAAATTCTTTGATTCTTGCGTCTTTCTTTTCAGTGTCTTTGGTTAAGTAGCCGTTTCCTTCGCCTTGCCATACTAATTCTTTAGTTTTAGCATCGATTAGGTCAATGAATAAAGTACCTTCGGGAGTTCTTGAAACGTTGGTGTAGTTCATTCCCATTCCCCACCAAGGATTCCAACCCCAACCAATACCATTGTTGTTGTAGATGTCAATACGCTCCGTTTCTTTGGTAAAAATACTAATCAGCAAATCGGGTGTTTCACTTTTGGTAAAACCTTTCGCCGCTAACGCTTCATCAATGGAACGTAAAATTCGTTTTTTATCCAAATCGGAAATTTCTACTTTATCTATTGCATTTTTTGAATATGCATAGGTTTTGTAGCTTTCGAAATTAGCTTTTTTGTCGTAATCAGAATTTACTCTAACCGAACCGCATGATGCAAGAACGAAGAGTAGGAGTAATGATAAAAATTTTGTTGTTTTCATAGTATTTTATTTTTGTGTTTCAAGTTTGACATTTCAGGTTCAAAAGCTTAACTTGAAACTTTAAACCTGGAACTATAATAAATTTTCGTCCACTATATTAGGGATGGTAACTTTCAATAAAGGTTGCGTCTCCATGGCTCTTTTTATTGCAAAAATCGCGCCTTCGTTTCTTGCCCAACTTCTTCTTGAAATTCCGTTGTTCACATCCCAGAAAAGCATTGATTGTAAACGTTTTGATGCTTCTTTAGTTCCATCAAGAACCATACCAAAACCGCCATTAATTACTTCGCCCCAACCAACACCGCCACCATTGTGAATGGAAACCCAAGTTGCGCCACGGAAACTGTCGCCAATTACATTTTGTATTGCCATGTCGGCAGTAAATCGTGAGCCATCATAGATGTTTGATGTTTCTCTGTAAGGTGAATCGGTTCCTGAAACGTCGTGATGATCACGTCCTAAAATTATGTATCCAATTTCTCCTTT
Organism: Flavobacteriaceae bacterium; assembly: GCA_947457105.1. Taxonomy (GTDB): domain Bacteria; phylum Bacteroidota; class Bacteroidia; order Flavobacteriales; family Flavobacteriaceae; genus Flavobacterium. Next base: position 5,784 of record CANGUP010000108.1, on the reverse strand, counting down.
TGCAATTGCTTGATTGAAAGCTTCTGCGATTTTGATTCTTCCTTCTGCATCGGCATAAAGAATCCTTGCTTGAGAACCTACTACCAATTTATTTTCTTGCGCCCCTTTTATCCATTGGATGTTATCTGCCATTTGCTGTTGGATTTCTTCTGGAGAATTTTTCATCATTTCTTCAAGAACATCACAAGCAATTTTATCAGTTTTTGCTAAATCTTCAGGATTTCCTGAGGCGCAAACCCAACGGAATGGTCCAAATCCGTAATCGAAACACATTGGACCCATAATATCTTGAACATAGCTGTTGTATTTGAAATCGATGTGGTTTTCTCCAAAAACATCGGCTCCAGCGCGAGAAGCTTCTAGTAAAAAGGCATTTCCGTAATCGAAGAAATAAGTTCCTTTTTCGGTATGTTTATTAATCGCAGCCGCATGACGACGTAAAGTTTTTTGAACTTCTTCCTTGAATTTATCAGGATTATTTGCCATTAAATCGTTAGATTCTTCAAAAGTGTAACCGATTGGATAATAACCTCCAGCCCAAGGATTGTGCAGCGAAGTTTGGTCTGAGCCTAAATCGATATGCAGGTTTTCTTGGTCGAAACGTTCCCAAACATCGACTACATTTCCGAGATAGGCGATGGAAACAATTTCGTTATTTTCTAAGGCGCATTTAACTCTTGGAACTAATTGGTCAATGTTTTCAATTACTTCATTAATCCAACCTTGTGAATGACGAATGTGTGTTATTTTCGGATTTACTTCGGCACAAACGGTTACACAACCAGCAATATTTCCTGCTTTTGGTTGTGCGCCAGACATTCCTCCCAATCCAGAAGTAACGAATAAACCACCTTTTGGGGATTTTTTTATTTTTCTGAATCCGTTTAAAACTGTGATTGTTGTTCCGTGAACAATTCCTTGCGGACCGATATACATATAACTTCCGGCAGTCATTTGTCCGTATTGCGAAACGCCTAATGCATTCATTTTTTCCCAATCGTCCGGTTTAGAATAATTTGGGATAACCATTCCGTTAGTAACAACTACTCTCGGTGCTTCTTTATGGGAAGGAAATAATCCCATTGGATGACCAGAATACATAGCTAAAGTTTGCTCATCGGTCATTTCTGCCAAATATTTCATCGTCAATAAATACTGTGCCCAATTTTGAAAAACGGCTCCGTTTCCACCATAAGTAATTAATTCATGTGGATGTTGTGCTACGGCATAATCCAAATTATTTTGAATCATTAACATTATGGCTTTCGCTTGTTCGGATTTTCCAGGATATTCTGAAATTGGTCTTGCATACATTTTGTAATCAGGACGCAAACGATACATGTAAATTCTTCCGTAGGTTTCTAATTCGGCTTTGAATTCAGGTAGTAATTCGGCATGATGTTTAGGTTCAAAATAGCGTAAAGCATTTTTTAAGGCTAATTTTTTTTCATCATCAGAAAGAATTTCTTTTCGCTTAGGAGCGTGATTTATTTCGGTTTCATAAGGTTTTGGATTCGGTAAAACCGATGAAATTCCTTGTTGTATTTGTTCTTGAAAAGTCATTTTCTATATTTTTTCAATGATAATATTTGGGTTAATTTCGAGTATTTTTTTTAAAAAATCTTCTTCGTTTTCTGGAGTTATATATAAGTCATCTTTATATTTAGTAAAAAAGATAAGACCTTTTGTGGTGGTGCCATATTTATGAAAACCACTCCACATGGTTTCGCCTTTTCGGATTTTAGTTATTTTTGAAATATCTACCTTAAATAACACAAAAATAATTTTAATGATTAAGTAGTTTCCATTAATAATAATTCTTAAATAATAATTAACTAAAAAAAGAATAAATAAAATACTTCCAAAAAGAAGCTCCAAAATAATAAAAGGTACAATTTCTTTCTCTGCAATATAGATTATAATAGGCATTACAATAAGAATAACAAATATAGCAATATACATCGCTTTAAAAGTAGTATCTAGTTTTTTTGATTTAAACAAATATTTCATTCGTGTTATTTTTTCTTAGAAGTATCCCCAGTTTTTTTATCAAATCCGTAAGGGCAATGTCGGCAACCACTTTTGCAACAGTAACCGCGTTTTAAATGGTATTTTTCTGTAAAACAGCGATAGCCTTCAGGAGTTAAATAGTAATCTTCTCCTTCAATTAATTTATTTTCATTTTTATCTTCAAACATAAATACAAATTTAGCAACTTTGTACCATATGATTCTAATTGTTTTTAAATATTTAACGCCAAGAGATTTTCGTGGATTGACATTTTATCCGTTTGTTTTTTTAGTAGGCAAGGATGATAAATTGAATAAAGTATTTTACAAAAATCTGAAAACACATTAAAATAAACAATTTTATCGCTCAAAAACACAAATAACCGACTAACTACCATTTTTAAAAAAAAATAAAAAAAGAGAATAATGGTATGATTATTTTTCTAATTTTATAAAATTAATTATTTGATTATGAGTGTAAAAAATGTATTTTTAATTTTATGTATTTGTTTTTACAATATGCTGTACTCGCAAGTATATGTTAGTAATAATAGCTATGTCTTTAATAGAGGTTCCTTAGTATATTCTAGAGGAAATCTTGAACTTAATGGATTGAATAGTAATTTCTATGTTAGAAACGAAGGACAATTTCTTCAAGGAACTACTGGAATCTCAACAAATAAAGGTACTGGAAAATTATCTGTTTTTCAAGAAGGAACAGTTAATAATTTCGCATACAACTATTGGTGTTCTCCAGTTGGAAATGCATCAGCTGTATCTGGAAATGAAAATTTTGGCATAACAATGCTCAGTGTTCCCACAACTAGCACTACAAGTTCGCCAGCAACCATATCAGGATCAACGTATAACGGATTTTCTGGTAATGGAACTCTAACAATTGCATCTTATTGGATTTGGCGATTTTTATCTTCTAATGGATATTTTCAATGGGTTCAATCTGCTGCGTTATCAAATATTTCTGCTGGTCAAGGATTCACAATGAAAGGTGTTAGTGGAACTGATACTACAAATCCTAGTGAAGCTGTTACAAATAATCCTGGAAGTGCTCAAAGATATGATTTCAGAGGAAAGCCTAATGATGGGAACATAACAATTAATGTTGCAAATGGTGCTTCAACATTAACAGGAAATCCTTATCCTTCCGCTATTGATTTAAATTTGTTTTTAGTTGGAGGGCCAGGACCAGATTTAATTTCTGGAACTGGTGATGATATTCCTGGAAACCCAAATTGTGATGGAACAGCATTATTTTGGGAACAAGATAAAACCGTGAATTCTCATAATATTGCTCAATATAGAGGAGGTTATGGAACATATAATGGTACAACAAGTATATATTCTCCTGCAACTTTTTATACTTACGATATCGCTGGAAATCAAGGTTCTGTTTTTAGCAGTCCAAATAATGTTTATCAAAGAAGATTTTCACCAATAGGGCAAGGATTTATGGTGAGAGGTGTTGCTAATGGATCATTGCAAATGAGAAATGTTTATAGAGTATATGTAAAAGAAGGTGTTGCAAATAATTCACAATTCGAAAGAAGCTCAAACGAAAATGCAACGGTAAATTATGGTTTTTATGATGCAATTCCGAATCTTGCAGGAGTTGATTATACTCAGATAAGTAAAGCACCAACACCTCACTTTGTTGTAAATACATCATTAAATAGTCAAGCAGTTAGACAAATTGCAATCGGATTTTTGCCAAATGCAATTGATGGAGTTGATTTAGCCGATTCGAAATTTCCTGAAGCTACTGAGAGCATAAGTACAGATATTTATTTGTATCTAAATAATGAACCTTATGTGCATTCTGTAACAAGTTTTGATATCAATAAAAGATTTCCTATTGGATTTAAAAATACGAATACAGGTGTTTCAACATATACACTAAAAGTTAATGAGTTTGTCAATTTTGATGTTCAAAATATATTTTTATTTGATAGTTTAACGGGACTTTATCATGATATTAAAAATAATTTCTATGAAGTTGTTCTTGCTCCGGGTGAACATAATAATCGTTTTGAAATCACTTTTACAGATCAATTATTAGCTGTAACTGAAAATAACATTAAAGATTTGGCAATCGTTCAAAATAATACTAATCAATTGCTTACAATTTCCAATCCTAATGATTTAGACTTAAAAACTGTAGTATTGTTTGATATATCAGGTAAAAAGATATTTGATAAAGTGGATTTAGGAACTAAAAAATCTTATGAGTTTTCAACAGTTTCACTGAGTGAAGGAGTTTATATTGTTAAAATAGAATCTACTAATGGACAAATTTTAGGACAGAAAATTATTGTTGAAAGAATTAAGTAGTTGAAATCCATTAAAAATTATAAATAGGTATCCTAATTTTGGATACCTTTTTTTGTTTCAAAGAAGATAACATTTGTAACTTTGTAAAAAAATAATCTTGCGAGTTCTTACACAAGAAATAGTATTACCAAATACAACAGTCAAGCTTTACATAAGACGTGAAGATTTGATTCATCCTTTTGTTTCTGGAAATAAATTCAGAAAACTAAAGTATAATTTAATTGAAGCCAAAAAGCAAAATCATAATACTTTACTAACTTTTGGAGGTGCTTATTCAAATCATATTGCGGCAGTTGCATTTGCAGGAAAAGAAAACGGATTTAAAACAATTGGATTTATACGCGGAGATGAATTGAGTTCTAAAATTTCTCAAAATCCTACTTTAAAATTTTGTCAAGATAACGGTATGGAATTTGTGTTTGTATCAAGAGAACAATACAGATTGAAAAACACAGAAGATTTTTTATGTAATCTTAAAAATGATTTTGATGATTTTTACTTAGTTCCAGAAGGAGGAACTAATGATTTAGCTGTAAAAGGTTGTGAGGAAATCTTGTCAAATGAAGATGAAAGGTTTGATTACATTTGTTGTGCCATAGGAACTGGAGGAACAATATCCGGAATTATTAATAGTTCGACTTCTAATCATAAAGTTTTAGGATTTCCATCATTGAAAGATGATTTTATAAAAAAAGATATTCGTAAATTTGCAAAAAAGGAAAATTGGGACATAATTTCTGATTATCATTTTGGTGGATACGGAAAGGTTTCAGATGATTTGATCGAATTTATTAATGATTTTTACAAAAAATATTCCATCCCATTAGATCCTATTTATACTGGAAAAATGGTTTTTGGCGTTATAGATTTAATAAGTAAAAATTATTTCCCTGAAGATTCAAAAATTCTACTAATTCACACAGGTGGAATTCAAGGTGTACAAGGAATGAATTTAAAATTGAGTAATAAAAACTTGCAAACTATTAATTTCAATGATTAAGAAAATAATTTTATTATGTTGTATTGGTTTTTTCATCGCTTGCGGTTCTAATAAGCCAGTTGTGAGAACATCTAAAAGTTCATCTCCATCTAAACCTGTAGTTAGAACAGTTAGAAAACCAGTTGAAAAACCTAGTAATCCTGTTAATACAAATTCTGAAAACAATACGAATACAACGGCTAAAAATGAGGAAGCAACTCAAATTTTGGAGGCTACAACTCGTGTTAAAGTTACAACAGCATTGGTTTTAGAATATATTGAAAAATATAAAGAAATTGCCAAACAAGATATGAAACAGTTCGGAATTCCTGCAAGTATAACACTAGGTCAAGGGATTTTAGAATCAGGAGCCGGTACAGGACCATTAAGTGCTCAAGCAAATAATCATTTCGGAATTAAATGTCACAAAGAATGGACAGGACCAAGTGT
>CANGUP010000107.1 GCA_947457105.1 Flavobacteriaceae bacterium | reverse complement strand
GTTGTTTTTAACATAAAAACAGAGGGAAACGAATTGATTGCAACAATGGATAGTCCCATGCAAGGGGCAAAAGATATTCCAATTACCAAAGTAACTTTCGAAAAAAGCGAACTCACTTTGACTTCGACAGAAATGCAAATTAATTATAAAGGAACCTTAAAATCAGACAAAATTGAAGGCGTTTTTTACCAAGGGCAGATGAGTTTACCTTTAATTTTAAATAGGAAAACAAATGGCGAGTCATTGTTGAAAAGACCACAAACACCAAAAGCCCCGTTTGACTATAAAATTGAAGAAGTCTCTTTTGAAAATCCCTTAGATAAAACCACTTTAGCCGGAACATTAACAACGCCCAACAATAAAAAAGAATTTCCTGTTGTAATTCTTATATCTGGTTCCGGACAACAAAATAGGGATTCTGAAATTTTTGGTCACAAGTCATTTTGGGTAATTGCAGATGATTTTACTAAAAAAGGAATCGGTGTTTTGCGTCTAGATGATAGAGGAATTGGCGGTTCAAATGGCGCTAGCAAAAACATGACAACTCAAACTTTCGCAACAGACACAAATGCGGCTGTTGAGTTTATAGCTAAAAGAGGGTTTCAAAATATCGGTTTAATTGGGCATAGTGAAGGTGGAATTATTGCTCCTATGGTTGCTTCCCAAAATAAAAAAGTGAAATTTGTTATTTCCATGGCTGGTCCGGGCATTTCAATTGATGAATTAATGATTCTTCAAACCAACGCTCAGGGCAAACTATCTGGCGCTAGTGAATCTGAATTGAAATCTACTGGCGATTTAAACAGAAAAATCTATGCTACGGTAAAAAATTACAGTGGCAACGATTTGCAAAATGAAGTAAAGAGAACTTTATCCGATGAATTGGCAAAACTTCCAAAAGAACAGCAGCCTATCGACATGGAAACGTTCTTGAATGACCAAAGTAAATCTCTTAGTATGCCTTGGTATTCTTTTTTTCTGAAAATAAATCCAGATGACTATTGGAGTAAACTGAAAATTCCTGTTTTGGCTCTTAATGGAACTTTAGATACCCAAGTTCTCTCAAAAGAAAACCTCAACGGAATTAAAACCTCTTTGGAAAAGGCAAAAAACAAACAATTCGAAATTGTAGAATTACCAAACCTTAATCATCTTTTTCAAGAGGCAAAAATCGGCTCCGTAGAAGAATATGGAAAATTGGAACAAACTATCGCCCCAGTTGTTTTAGAAAAAATGAGCTCTTGGGTTCTGAAAAAATAGAAACGTTTCTATCAGATAAAGATTCCAAATTCCAATCTAATCTATTGGAATTTGGAATTTTTTTATTGGACTATTAATTACAAAATCATCGAAAGCTGTATTCTTTTCCTTTGTTCATCAACGTCTGTAACTTTCACTTCCACATGTTGATGCAACTTCACTACTTGATTTACATCGGAGACAAAACCGGCTTTTAGTTGAGAAATATGGACTAGTCCACTTTCTTTAATGCCAATATCTACAAAACAGCCAAAGTTGGTAATATTATTTACTATGCCTGGCAAAATCATTCCTGGTTTTAGGTCGTTTATTGACTTAACTTTAGGATCAAACTCAAACACTTTCGCTGCTTTCCTAGGGTCAAGTCCGGGTTTTTCGAGTTCTTTAATTATATCGCGCAATCCTAGTATTCCTATTTCCTCAGTTACATACTGCTCTGGTTTTATAAGCACTGTTTTTTCTTTGTTGCCAATCAATTCGTTGACAGATATTTTCAAATCTTTTGCTATTTTCTCTACAATACCATAAGCCTCTGGGTGAACTGCTGAACTGTCAAGAGGATTATTGGCGTTTTTAATCCTAATAAAAGCAGCGCCCTGTTGAAATGCTTTTTCTCCCAAACGAGGAACTTTCTTCAGATCTGCACGATTTTGAAAAGGACCATTTTCTGATCGATATTGGACAATATTCTCTGCCAACTTCTCTCCTATTCCACTCACATAACTCAACAAAGATTTACTGGCGGTATTGATGTTTATTCCAACTGAATTAACACATCGGATAACTGTTGTGTCTAATTCTTCTTTAAGTTTGGTTTGATCAACATCATGTTGGTATTGTCCTACGCCTATTGACTTTGGATCAATTTTTACAAGCTCGGCCAAAGGATCAGCCAATCTTCTTCCGATGGAAATAGATCCACGTACTGTAACATCAAAATTAGGAAACTCCTCTCGTGCTATTTTTGAAGCGGAATATACTGATGCACCGGCTTCACTGACTACAAAAACTTGCACAGGCTTGTCGAAGGCAATTTTCTTGATAAAAAACTCTGTTTCTCTTGAAGCTGTCCCATTACCAATTGAAATTGCATCGATTTTGTAAGCATTTACCATCGAACGGATTTTCTTCATTGCCATCGCCTCTTCATGTTGCGGTGCATGTGGAAAAATTGTTTCATTGTAAAGTAAATCCCCTTTTTCATCCAAACAAACTACTTTACAGCCACTTCTGTAACCGGGATCAATTGCCAAAATTCGTTTTTCTCCCAGAGGCGGCGCCAATAACAACTGACTCAAATTGGCAGCAAAAACCTGTATAGAACTCGAATCCGCCTTAGTCTTGACCTCTTGTAAAGTTTCGTTAGAAATGGTCGGAGCCAAGAGTCGCTTATAACAGTCTTCGATTGCTAATTTCAGATGTGAGGTACAATCATTATTTCTCTTGATGATACTATTTTCTATATTGGAAATTGCGTCATCAATATTTACTTCGATTTTTATTCTGATAAAGCCTTCTTTTTCAGCTCTAAGCATGGCTAACAAGCGATGAGCGGGAGCTTTTAGAAGGTGTTCTGACCAATCGAAATACTGAGTGAACTTCTGTGCGTCTTCTTCATTTTCTTTACTCTTGATTACTTTTGTACTAATATTTGCGGTTCGTTGAAAAATTCGTCTCAGCGATTTGCGAACAAAAGTATTTTCGTTAATCCATTCAGCTATAATATCTCTTGCACCTTGAAGTGCTTCATCTTCATTTTTTACATTTGCGTTCAAATAGCGTGATGCTATAAAATCAACATCATCACTATTCTGCGCCATAATGATCTTTGCCAATGGCTCTAAACCATTTTCACGCGCAACGTCTGCTCGAGTTTTTTTCTTTTTCTTAAATGGTAAATAGTAATCTTCGAGTTCTTGTAAATCAAAACTTTTCTGAATTTTGTTGCTTAACTCAGGTGTTAAAGCTTGCTGCTCCTCTATCGATTTGAGAATTGCTTCTTTGCGTTTGACAATTTCTTCGAATTGCTTCTTACGTTTGGCAATTTGTTCGATAACGACTTCATCTAAATCACCGGTTTGGTCTTTCCTGTAGCGCGAAATAAATGGAATTGTACAATCTTCATCAAGCAATTTAATCGTGTTTGCGATATTTTTGGGCGAAGCACCAATCTGACTTTGAATAAACTGAATTACATCCATGAAATTATGACTTATTGAATAGAGAAAGAGTCACTGTAAATCTCAAGTCCAATTCTAACATAGATATAGGCAATGGGAATATTTAACAACATGAAAAGCAATATGTTTCTTATTTCTTTTCTGTCATTTGGATTGGAAAACCAAAAGGAAATTAGCTTAATAAAAATAAATCCATTTACAAATGATGCAACGACCATGTAAAAAAGACTGACAAAAATAATACTGCTGTGTTGGTATAAATAGAAGGTTCCAAGAATAAATGTCCCTATCAAAAAAGTGCAAAAGGCCGACATTTTCCCATAAGAAATCACATTATCGGCTGTATCGAAATCAAGAGTTTTCATCTTCAGCATGGAATTTTATTTACACGGATTGCATGCCGACCTCCTTCAAAAGTGGTGTTGATAAAAACCTCAACGATTTCAACCGCTTGGTTTATTGAAGTAAATCTTGCCGGAATACTAACAATGTTCGCGTCATTGTGTTCTCTCGCTAATTTAGCAATTTCCTTGGTCCAACACAAGGCTGCACGGACATTCGCATGTTTATTAACAGTCATTGCAATTCCATTACCACTTCCACAAATTACAATTCCAAAATCAGCTTTCCCTTCAGAAACCGCTTGCGCTACGGGATGTCCAAAATCTGGATAATCTACACTATCAAAGGTGTCGGTTCCATAATTTATAACTTGATGACCTTGACTAATTAGCATATCAACAATGGCTTTTTTATACTCCGGTCCGGCGTGATCGTTTCCTATGGCGATTTTCATTGTGCTTTTGTTTCTGTAGCAAACAAAGTTAATCAAAGTTAATCAAGTTGCTTCTTATTAATTTCAATAAAAACTACTTTACAATTTAGTAATCTAAATTTTCCATAAATTCTGTATCTTATTTAAAATCAACTGTTTAAATTTCACATCAGTTCTATTCTAAGCGATTGTTAAGATGTTTTCCTAAATACTTGATATTCAATTATCTTTAATTTAACATTGAATGTTTATAACTTCGGATAGAAAATCAGAACTTTTTATTGTTGGTATGAGTTAAAATTGTAATCAAAAACTCAAATCAAAAAAACAAATTAAGTTAGCTGTATTTTTAGAAAAGTTTTGATCTAATTTTTAGGTATTATTAACAAACAAAGGTTTAAAATTTATCTACAAAAGCAGTTCTTTTTAAATTGTCAACAACTGTTAAATGTTTTATAAATTAATTTAAAAATGAGCAAATTAGATATTGAAGTAGATGTTAACAAATCATAATAAAAAAAGATAACTAATAAATCCAAATTACTGACAAGAAGTTATTGCTATTATGAACATGCAATAATAACCATCATAAAATAATTTAAAATTCTATTTTCTTTTTTTTGTTTTTAATAGATGTTGAAAACTATTTTACAATAGACAGATGACCATCTCTTAGTTCATCTAATATTTTTTGAACTTTTTCAAAATCGTTCGGATGTACCTTTAATTTGATTCCTCCCAATGCTGTAGTATAAAATGGAGCAATTCCTAAAGTCACTTCATTTTCGAAGAAGTATGCAATTCCATCTTGTTCTAACCTGTGTTTGATTACGATAATTTCGTGGCTAAAATTGAATGTAGCAATAACTTCGAACGGTTTCATCTTTTTTTTATAAAGATAGCTAAATGTTATTTTTATTAAAAACTATATTCTTCTATCTCGTAACTTGTTTCTATTTCGTAATTTTCAAACTTTAAGAAAAAAATGTATGAGCAAGAAGCCAAAAAAGTTTGGAAAAAAGGAGAAAACTTACTCCGAAAGAATATTAAAAATACTATCTCAGAACGCAAATAAACCATTCAATTACAAACAAATAGCAGCAATTTTAGAACTCGATGACACAAAAAGTAGAAACGAAATTATTAAAGATCTAAAAATTCTAGCTGCTCAAAAAGTTATTATCGAATCAGAACCGGGAAAGTATTTAGTTAAAGCTATTAGTCAAGATTATTACGAGGGCACTATCGATATGACTTCTAGACGAACAGCTTATTTTATCTGCGAGGATTTTGAAGAAGATGTTTTTATTCCAACCAATAACTTAAATCACGCATTAGATAAGGATAAAGTTAAAGTTTACGTTTATAATCGAAGACGAGGCAAAAAGCCAGAAGGTGAAGTCATAGAAATATTAGAACGTGCCAAATCTGAATTTGTTGGGGTAATTGATATTCAAAAGAATTTTGCTTTTGTTACCACAGCTAATGCAAAAATGTACACTGATATTTTCATTCCAAAAGATAAAATTGGTGAAGCACAGCAAGGTGACGTTGTAATAGCAAAAATTGAAGACTGGCCGAAAAAAGCCGACAGTCCTTTCGGATCTATTATAAAAGTCCTTGGAAAACCTGGCGAGCATGATACTGAAATTCATGCAATCTTGGCTGAGTATGGTTTACCTTATGACTTTCCTATTGAGGTAGAAGTATTTGCTCAAAAATTAGATACGAGCATTCAAGAAAATGAAATCGCAAAACGTCGCGATATGAGAGATATTTTGACTTTTACCATCGATCCGAAAGATGCTAAAGATTTTGATGATGCACTCTCTTTTAGAAAATTGGAAAATGGAAATTATGAAATTGGAATTCATATTGCAGATGTGTCTTATTATCTTCAAGAAGGAACCATTTTGGATGACGAAGCCTTTAAAAGGGCAACTTCCGTTTACTTGGTTGATCGTGTAGTTCCGATGCTTCCGGAAGTATTGTCAAATTTTGCTTGTTCATTGCGTCCACAAGAAGAGAAATATACCTTTTCTGCTATATTCGAAATCAACGAAAAAGCACAAGTTGTAAATCAATGGTTTGGAAGAACTGTAATTTTTTCAGATACACGATTTGCTTACGAAGAGGCGCAGTATATCATTGAAACGAAAAATAATACGATTCCGATTGAAACTTCTATAACAGGAAAACCATATGTAGTACAAGATGATATAGTAGAGGCAGTTCTCAAACTCGATACACTTGCAAAGATTCTTCGGAAAAATAGAATGAACGAAGGTGCAATTTCATTTGATAAAGTTGAAGTTAAATTCAATTTGAGTGAGGCTGGAGAACCGGAAGGCGTTTATTTCAAAATATCAAAAGATGCCAATCATCTCATAGAGGAATTTATGCTTCTGGCTAATAGAAAAGTAGCAGAGTTTGTAGGAAAACAAAAGAAAACGTTTGTTTACCGTATTCATGATGAACCAAATGAAGATAAGTTGATCAATCTTCAAACGATCATTTCTAAGTTTGGTTACAGTATAAACTTTAAATCAAAAGCGGATATTTCAAAATCTTTGAACAATTTACTAAACGATGTTGTTGGTAAGAAGGAACAAAACATGGTAGATACACTGACTATCAGAAGTATGAGTAAAGCAAAGTATTCAACGGATAACATTGGTCATTATGGGTTGGCATTTGATTATTATTCGCATTTCACCTCTCCTATTCGTCGTTATCCTGATGTTATGGTGCATCGTTTATTGCAGTATTATCTAGATGGCGGAAAGTCTGTAGATGCTGATCTTTATGAAGAAAAATGTGTGCATTCCTCAAATATGGAAGGCTTGGCCACAAATGCAGAACGTGATAGCATCAAATATATGCAGGTTAAATATATGCAGGATCACAAAGACTTGGAGTTTTTGGGAGTAATTTCCGGAGTAACAGAATGGGGAATTTATGTTGAAATTATTGAAAATAAATGCGAAGGAATGTGCAGAATTCGAGAAATAAAGGATGATTATTATACTTTCGATGACAAACAATATGCATTAGTTGGAGAAATTTCTAAAAAGCTATTGCAACTGGGCGATGAAGTTATAGTGAAAGTAAAAAACGCTGATTTAGTAAAAAAGCAATTGGATTTTCATTTTATCCGAAAAATTGAGTAATGATGAAAAAGCTCTTTTTAATATTGATTTTGATTGTTATTGAAACACAAGCACAAGAGAGAATTGTTGGAGATTTTTACAAAGTGACTGTATTTGATCAAATTGATTTATTGTTGATACAATCAAATGAAAACAAAATCTTACTAAATGGTCCAAATTCGGAAGAAGTTGAGATTATAAATAAGAATGGTGAGCTAAAAATAAGATTGCCACTTACTATGCTATTGGCAGGTGATGGTATTTCGGCTACCTTGTATTTTAAAAATGTTTCGGCAGTTGAAGCAAATGAAGGATCGAGGATTTCAAGTGAGTCGACGATTGTTAGTTCAAATTTTGATCTTATTGCAAAAGAAGGATCAATAGTATCATTGCCATTAGATGTTCAAAATCTGAAAGTCAAAATGAATGATGGTTCAAAAGTTACTTTGAACGGAACTGCAGTAAGTCAAGATGTTTTGCTTAATTCCGGCAGTATATACAGTGCTCAAAAATTAAACAGTGAAACAGCAATTATAACCGCAAATACAGGAGCTGAAGGAAGTATTAGGGTTAGTGAAATGGTTGAGGCTAAAAGTAGAGCCGGCGGAAAATTAAATATCTATGGTAAACCCAAGCGAATAAATCAGAAGACAATTGCCGGCGGAAAAATATTCGAGAAAGCAGATTAAGAATTTTATTTATTTTTACATAAAATATAATAGATGATTGAAGCAATTTTAGCGGGTATTCCATTGGGTATTTTTCTTAGTTTCCTTATTGGACCTGTTTTTTTTGTGCTTTTAGAAACTAGTGCAGTGAAAGGTTTTAGAGCTGCTATGGTGTTTGATTTTGGGGTTGTTTTGGCTGATGTGTTGTTTATTGCAATAGCTTATTTCAGTAGTTATCGCCTGATTCTAGGAATAAAGAATGATCCCGCCATATTTATTTTTGGGGGAATAATTATGTTGACTTATGGCATTATTTCTTTTCTCAAATTAAAAAAGGTTAGCAAAAAAGTAGATGAGATTCCCATTGAAGAGTTGATTAAAAAAGATTACTTAGGTCTTTTTTTAAAAGGATTTCTATTAAATTTTATCAATGTTGGGGTGCTATTATTTTGGTTTTTGGTATTGATAACAATTGGTCCAAGATTAGAATTAGTGACCTTCAAAATGATTATTTTCTTTTCAACAGTTTTGTTGACTTACTTGATAGTAGATATTGGTAAAGTATTATTAGCTAAGCAATTGAGAAGTAAAATGACACCAACAAATATTTTGAAAATAAAAAAAGTTATTAGCGTCTTGTTGTTAGTATTTGGTCTTGCTCTTATGTTTCAGGGATTTTTCCCAAGTGAACAAAAACTGGTAAAAAGAGCTTTAGAGAAAATAGAGTAGGTTTTCTTGACAGTCTTTTATGGATTCATTAGGTCATTGCTTCCAGAACATCATGTATAAAACAAGTCAACTACTTTTAATTATATCTTCCGATAAATTTTTATAAGAATTTTTCAAAAGAAACTTAAGATTTTGTTGCATTTCAGATTCGAAACAACACTGTCGTCAATTCTTTTAAAAATAAAAAAAACCTCCAAAATTAATTGAAGGTTTTGAGGCATCGTCCGGATTCGAACCGGAGTAGGAGCTTTTGCAGAGCCCAGCCTAGCCGCTCGGCCACGACGCCATTGTACGTTGGTCGGCAAACTTAATAAATAAATTTGAATTTTTAATTTTTATCAGAGAATTTATATAAAGTCAATTTCTGTACTCTTCCATTTCAATGGTAACTGCTTCTACGTCACCTTCAATAGGAGGATTTATCTTTGAAACCGCTAATATAATTCTCGAAACAGCTGGTATTTCTTTAAAGATTCTTGTAATGATTCTATGTGCGACGTGCTCTAATAACTTAGAACGAA
This sequence comes from Flavobacteriaceae bacterium, assembly GCA_947457105.1. Classification (GTDB taxonomy): domain Bacteria; phylum Bacteroidota; class Bacteroidia; order Flavobacteriales; family Flavobacteriaceae; genus Flavobacterium. The sequence continues at coordinate 271 of CANGUP010000107.1, read as the reverse complement.
TAGCCATTTCTTGCATCACAATTTTATTCAAAAGCACATAATCTACCGTGTCTTCCAGTGAATCAGATATTGATGACTTTCGCAAGTCAGTTTTTACTTCTAAATCGACCGTATAATCCGATCCAATCTTCCCTTCTTCCAATAAACAACCATGGTAAGAATAGGTTCTTATGTTTTTTAGTTTAATAGCTCCCATGATATATGTAAATCAGTTTGATTTTGCATCAATACTGTAAATGTATAAAATAATTGTTTCCTTGCTTAATTTGTG
>CANGUP010000106.1 GCA_947457105.1 Flavobacteriaceae bacterium | reverse complement strand
AGAAAATTTGAAATGAGCAATATGTCCTATATCGTTAGGGGCTTGGGCTACATCAAAAACATAAAAGATGTAGAAGACATTGCTATTAAAAACTATAATTCCGTTCCGGTAAAAGTTAAAGATATTGGTTCAATACAAATGGGTGGCGATTTGAGACTAGGTATTTTTGATGAAAATGGCAATGGTGAAGTTGTTGGCGGAATTGTGGTAATGCGTTATGGTGAAAATGCTGACAAAGTAATCACGGCAGTAAAAGAGAAAATGAAAGAAGTCGAAAAAGGATTGCCCGAAGGAGTTACTTTTAAAACGTCTTATGACCGAAGTGAATTAATAGAAAAAGCAATCGCATCTGTTAAAGGAACTTTAATCGAAATTATGATTACTGTTTCTCTTGTGGTTCTTCTTTTCCTTTTTCATTGGCGAAGTGCTTTAATTATACTCATTCAATTACCTATATCTGTGTCTATTGGCTTTATTTTACTTGAAGCATTTGGCATTTCATCTAATATTATGTCATTAACGGGTATTGCTCTGGCAATTGGTGTTGTTGTTGATGATGGTATTGTAATGGTTGAGAATGCATACAGGACAGTTTCGGAGAAACAAGAAGAAATGGATAATAATCAGTAATTGGAATTAAGATGAAAAATAAAATTAAAAATATATTCAAAAAAGAAAACGATCCGTTGTCTCCTGAAGATAAGTTAAAGCTTATAGAGAGCTCTTCAAAATTAGTTGGCCCAGGTGTTTTCTACTCAACAATAATTGTAATTACATCCTTTTTGCCTGTTTTTCTTCTCACGGGAATGGAAGGCAAGTTATTTGGACCATTGGCTTGGACGAAATCTTTTATTCTGATAGTTGATGCTTTTTTAGCCATTACACTTGTACCAGTGCTAATTAGTTTTTTACTAAAAGGAAAACTTCGTCCAGAAAATAAAAATCCAATTAACAAAAAATTGGAAAGTATTTATACACCCATTTTAATTTTTTGTTTAAAATGGAGAAAAACGGTATTGGCTATCAATATCATTGCCTTGCTGATTGGCGTATTAATGTTTACTCGTTTAGGTTCAGAATTTATGCCTCCTTTAGATGAAGGATCTGTACTGTTTATGCCGGTAACCTTGCCCGATGTATCCAACTCCGAAGTAAAGAGAATTCTTCAGGTTCAGGACAAATTGATAAAATCAATTCCCGAAGTGGCCCACGTTTTGGGAAAAGCAGGCAGGGCAAATACGGCAACCGATAATAGTCCAATAAGTATGGTTGAAACCATTATTTTGTTAAAACCTCAAGCAGAATGGCGAGAAGACAAAACCAAAAATGATATTATCACGGAAATAAACAACAAACTTCAAATTCCTGGCGTGACCAATGGTTTCACGCAACCTATTATCAACCGGATCAATATGCTTTCAACAGGAATCAGAACCGATGTAGGCATAAAAATATACGGAGCAAGTTTAGATACCATCAATGTTTTGGCTCAAAAAATTAAAAAAACATTGGAAGGAACTTCTGGAGTTAAAGATTTGTATGCTGAACCAATAACAGGCGGAAAATATATTGATATTGAAGCAAAAAGAGATGTTATTGGCAGATACGGACTAAACATAGATGATATAAATAATGTAGTTGAAGCTTCTATTGGAGGGATGAAACTCACTACGACTATCGAAGGAAGACAACGTTTTTCCGTAAATGCACGATATGCACAAGAATACAGAAATAGCCTTGAGGCCTTAAAAAAATTGCAAGTTCAAACGATGCAATTTGGTCCAATACCATTAGAAACTGTAGCTAATGTAAAAATAAGTGATGGCCCTCCAATGATAAATAGCGAAAATGCAATGCTCCGTGGCACAGTGTTGTTCAACGTTCGGGAACGTGATTTAGGAAGTACTGTAAAAGAGGCACAGGAGAAACTCAATGCAATGATGACCAAGATGCCAAAAGGATATTATGTGGAATGGAGCGGACAATGGGAAAATCAAATTAGAGCCAACAAAACATTAAGTTTAATACTGCCTATTGTTGTGGTCATTATATTTCTTGTTTTATATTTTACGTATCATTCAATGAAAGAGGCATTAATCACGATGATTACAGTACCCTTTGCTTTAATTGGAGGAATATTTATGGTTTATTTTTATGGTATTAATTTATCCGTTGCTGTTGCCGTTGGATTTATTGCACTGTTTGGAATGGCAATCGAAACAGCGATGCTAATGACTATCTATTTGAATGAAGCAATGAATAAGATGGTAGAAAAGCACGGGAATAGTAGCGAAACAATAACAGAAGAAGTATTGAAACAATATATTATTGATGGTTCTGCCAAAAGGTTACGACCAAAACTGATGACCGTTTCCGTTTCGTTATTTGGATTAATCCCGATTCTTTGGGCAACAGGAACGGGAGCCGATGTGATGCTTCCCATTACTGTCCCACTAATTGGAGGTACAATTACTTCCACGATTTATGTATTATTAGTAACACCAATTGTTTTTGAGATGGTAAAACTTCGAGAATTAAGAACAAAAGGTAAAATAGATATTATAGATGTTAAAGAATAAATTTTATATAGCCATAAGTTGTTTGATTTTAAGCGCCACTAATTTGGCAGCCCAAACACTTTCTTTGGATAATGTATTGAGTACAATCAAGACAAACAATCCTCAACTAAAAATGTACGATGCCGATATTCAAAGTATGGATGCAGCGGCAAAAGGTGCCAGAAGCTGGATGGCACCACAAGTAGAAACTGGCTTTTTTATGACTCCCTACAATACAAAAATGTGGAAAGCCAATGAAATGGAACCAGGAATGGGGAGTTATATGTTGGGTGTAACCCAAATGATTCCGAATGCTTCTAAGCTTAATGCCAATGAAAATTTGATGAAAGCGATGTCTTCGGTCGAAAGTGAAAATAAAAACTTTACACTAAACCAATTAAATGCATTGGCCAAAACCTATTATTATGAATGGATTATCATTAAGAAAAAAATAAAAATAGCCCAAGACAATCTCCAGCTTCTTGAGTATATGATTAAAAGTATGGAAATACGGTATCAGTATAATATGGACAAACTACCGTCTTATTATAAAGCGAAATCCCAATTAGCTACTTTGCAAAGTATGATTGTGATGTTGGAAAATGATGTATCACAGCGAAAATATATGCTCAATACTTTAATGGCTCGTAATAAAAATGAGGAATTAGAAATTGATTCCAATTACGAGATTAAAGATTTTAATCTTTTTGAGACCGATTTGTCTTCCTACATCAACAACCGTAGTGATATCAAAGCCATTGATAAAACTAAGGAAATTAACAACTATAAAATTGAGGTTGAAAAAGTAGCAACCAGACCAGAATTTGGTGTGAAATATGACCATATGTTTGCTTTCGGGAATCAGCCACAGCAATTTTCATTAATGGGAATGATTACCATTCCGATGTCTTGGTCAACCAAAATGAATAAAGCCAATATAGAAAGTTATCGTATTAAAAACGAAAGTTTGGATTGGCAAAAGCAAATGATTGCCAACGAAGCAAGCGGAATGATAAAAGGGATGAATGCTGAGTTTTTGAACCTAAAAAAACAATACCAAATTACCCAAGACAACATTATTCCAGCTTTAAAACGAAACTACGATACGGCTATTTTAGCTTGGCAAAACAATACCGGAGATTTATTCATAGCGTTAGAAGCTTGGGAAGCAATGAATATGACTCAAATCGATGCTTTAGACAAATTAAAATCAATTTTAACTACACAAGTAGAAATTGAAAAACAATTAGAAACCAAATAATTATGAACAAGTATATAAAGTATAGTTTAGCTTTTATTGGAATTTTTATTATCGGAATTGCAATCTATTTCTTTGCCAAAAAATCAGATAATCATTCGGAAATGGAGCATCAAAACGAGGTTTACACTTGCTCGATGCACCCAGAAATTATTAGAGATGAACCTGGTAATTGTCCCATTTGCGGAATGACTTTGGTAAAAAAAGTAACAGATAATAATTCCATTGACGACAGTTCAATTGACAATCTTATAAAACCTACCGACAATTTTATAGTAGGTAAATATCAAACGACAACGGCAATAGACACCACCATAAGCAGTGAAATAAATTTACCAGGCATTGTGGCATACGACCCTAATTCATCGGTAAATATTGCAGCTCGAATGAACGGAAGAATAGAACGAATGTATGTCAATTATAAATATCAAAAAGTAAATAAAGGACAAAAACTGTTTGATTTGTACAGCCCAGAATTACTGACGGAGCAACAAAACTTCATTTATATGGTCTCTAATGATGTTGAAAATCCTTCGATTATTGATGCATCCAGACAAAAATTGTTGCTTTATGGAATGACCCAAAATCAAATAAATGCGCTGTCTAATTCCAAAAAAGTAAACCCGCAAATAACAATTTATAGTCCTGATTCTGGTATTATTGATGGAACAGGAACGATGGTTAATACAACTAATCCTGTGATGCAAAGTGCGAGTAACAACACTGCAACATTGGATGTTAAAGAAGGGAGTTATATAAAAAAGGGAGAAATCATTTTTAAACTATTAAATACGGATAAAGTATGGGGAATATTCAATGTTATCCAAGGATACAATAGTCTAATCAAAGCCAATCAATCCATCAGAATTACTTCCGAACTTGACAAAGATGAATTTATGGATGCAAAAATAAATTTTGTTGAAACACAATTAAATGCAGCTGATAAAACCAACAGAATTCGAGTTTATTTAAATAACAATAAATTGAAATTACCAATTGGGTTAAGATTGCAAGGTGTTGTTAAAACAAATGCAATAAAAGGTATTTGGATACAAAAACAGTCAATGGTAAGCATTGGAAACAAAAAAATAGTTTTCTTGAAAATGGACAATGGCTTTAAGGCATCTTCCATAAAAACTGGAATTGAAATAGATGATTTTATCCAAATTATGGAGGGTATTTCAGTAAAAGACACCATTGCCAAAAACGCACAATATTTAATTGACAGCGAAAGCTTTATTAAAACCGAATAATGATGAAAACAATAAAAAAATTAAGTTTACTATCAATACTACTTATGGTAATGGTGGCTTGTAATACTAAAGACAAAGAAGACCATAGCAAACACAATAAGAGTGCAGCAACAACATTTTACACTTGTTCTATGGATCCACAAGTCAAGGAGGACAAACCCGGAAAATGTCCCATTTGCCATATGGAATTAACCCCAATAAAACAAGATGACACAGAGGCTAGTGAAATAAGTTTGAGTAAACAGCAAATACAGCTGGGAAATATCACTACCCAAACTATTTCAGAAACCCAAAGCAGTTTAGAGCAAAATTATACGGGAGTCCTGACAATTAATCAAGAAAAAATCAAAACCATTTCTGCAAGAGCAATGGGAAGAATTGAAAAGTTGTATTTCAAGACCGTTGGTGATTATGTGGCTAAAAACCAAGCCGTATATCAATTGTATAGCGAAGATATTGCCATTGCCAAACAGGATTATTTCACGGCCTACAAACAATTGGCAATGCCGGGCGATTTTGGAAAGAATGCCCGAAATATGCTCAATGCAGCAAAACAAAAATTGTTGTTCTTTGGTCTAACCAATACCCAAATTGAAAGCCTAAAAACCAGTAAGGAAGTTTCTCCTTATACCATTTTTTATAGCACTGCCAGTGGAACAATATCAGAAATAAGTACCACAGAAGGCAGTTATACAATGGAAGGTTCTAGCATCATTAAATTGGCGGATTTAAACAGTCTTTGGTTAGAAACACAGGTTAACGTAAACTATGCCAAGAATCTAAAAATAGGACAAAAAGCCCAAATTACATTTACCGATTTTCCTGATAAAACCATAAATGCGCAAGTTTCTTTTATCAATCCTGAAATAAATCCCGATACTCGTCTGCTTTTAATTCGATTGGAAATATCAAATCCAAATTTGCAACTAAAACCCGGGATGCAGGCTATGGCAAAATTAACACAATCCAATTTAAAAGGATTGTATATTCCTGTTGATGCAGTTATCAGGGAGGAAAACGCTTCCTATGTTTGGGTTGAAAAAAGACCGGGAGTATTTGAAAACGTAATGGTAGAAACTGGAATAGAAACCAATGGAATGATAGAAATCAAATCTGAAATAGATCCTGCCAAAAAAGTCGTTATTACAGGGGCTTATGCCATAAACAGCGAATATAAATTCCGAAAAGGCAGTGATCCGATGGAAGGTATGAAAATGTAATTAAAACAGTAAGTATGAACAATTTTAATCAAATAATTCAACAATATAAAAACGATAACGAGAGTGTTTATAATACTTGGTTTGTTGACAATAATCAACGTTTAAAGGCATTCAGGACTATCCGACGCGGAATTATTCAGATTGTTGAAGATATAAAAAATAAATCATTTCCAAATGATTTTAAAAATAGCAGCTTAGAATTTGTACTTAATTGCATTGCCGAGCAAAAACAGATATTTGTTGGGGTTTCACATCCTTTTTATTGGAAACCCAAACTCCGAATTCCTGACATCTATGAAAACCAAATCAATAAGATTGCTTTTGGTCAATTCTTAGAAAATTGTATTAATGCAAAAAACGAAGAACAAGTACTCAAAGAAATTGTTAAACTTGATGAATTACGTATTAAAGGATTAGGTCCGGCCGTTGCCAGTATTTTATATTTCTTACATCCAACATGGTTTCCTCCTTTCAACACAGCAATTGTAAACGGTTTTAATTTTTTGTTCAAGGATAAAAAGAAACTGGGAAGCTGGAGTGAATACTTAAAAATTAGAGAGACACTTATGGAGACCAATAACAAATTCAAATCAGAACTGTCTAATGACTTAGGTGCAATTGCAGGATTGTGTTTTGAAATTGGGACTCAAAAAATGCTCATAGGAAATGATGATTATTTGAGTGAAGAAGAACGATGTAAATTTGAAAAAAGTATTGTAAGACGTCAATTGGAAATTATTGAAGAAAAACAGGAAGAAAATTTACATAGTGAAATGCAATACCATTTATTAAAAATTGGTGCCTCACTTGGTTTCGATGTTACACCGGCAAACAATGATAAAAGCAAGTCTTTTAATGGCCTAAATTTTTCATTTATAGCAATGAATAAATTTCCTGAATTGCCTTGCGATAAAGACACACAAAACACTATCAAGCTTATCGATGTACTTTGGTTCGAAAAAGGAACAAATAATATTATTGGAGCATTTGAAGTAGAAAAAAGCACCAGTATTTATTCTGGCATTTTGCGCCTTTCAGACCTACATTTTAGCATTTCTGATGGAGATGAGGTATTTTATATTATAATCCCCGACAGTCGCGAAAAGGATGTTATTCAGCAACTCAACAGACCTGTCATAAAAAATTCAAGAATATGTATCAAATACATATTGTTTTCAGAGTTAAGAGCCAATTGTGATGCTATTTGCAAATTTGGTACAAACCATTCTATAATGGATAAAATCTCAAAATCAGTTTAATAAAAACCAATAATTAAATAGCAAAATGAAAAAGAGAATAATATTAATAGTGTTTCTTCTAACTAATCTTTTTGGATTTACACAAAACGATGGGAATGATTTGATTGGGAATTGGCAAACAAATGATAAAATTTATCTGATCAAAATTTTTAAAGAAAATAATCAATATCAAGCTACTATCTATTCTATTAAAGGTAAAATAGTAGAGAAGAAAAAAAATAATATTTGGGATTTAAAGTTCAATCCTGACAAAAAAATATGGGAAAATGGAAAACTACAGTTACCCGATATGGAGCATAGTGTTGACTGTCAAATTAAAATGAGTAACAAGAACGAAGCCATAATTTTAGGATATCATGGAATAAAATTTCTTGGAAAAGAAAGAAAAATGAAACGAATAGATGAGTAAACATATAAAACTCTATATCAAGAATATGGTGTGCAGCCGTTGCAAGATGGTAGTGAAATCTGTATTTGAAAGAATGGAAATTAATACTATTTCAGTTGAGTTGGGTGAAGTCGAATTAAAAAATAACATTTCCGAAAATCAAAAAAACGAATTACTAAAAAATCTTCGTGCTTTTGGCTTTGATTTAATCGATGATAGGAAAAGTAAAACGATTGACAAGATTAAAACATTGATTATTGATTTAGTCCAAAATAAAAACAATGATTTAAAAACAAACCTTTCAGAATATTTATTTCAAGAGCTAAACCAAGACTATAATACCTTGAGCAATCTCTTTTCCGAAGTAGAAAACACAACAATTGAAAAATACTTCATCAATCAAAAAATTGAAAAAGTAAAAGAGTTGATTGTGTATGATGAATTATCGCTTAGTCAAATTGCCTATTCATTAAATTACAGTAGCGTTTCGCATTTAAGTAACCAATTCAAAAAAGTAACCGGTTTTTCACCAACATACTTCAAGAATTTAAAATCGATTAAAAGAAAACAAATAGAAGATTTATAAATCTTGCAAATCAAACCCAAAATTGTGCAACTCTAAAAAACAGTTAAGAAGGAAATTTGTATTAAAATAATATAAAAGATGATACATACTTACAACATTACCGGAATGACTTGCGATGGTTGTCGAACCAAAGTCGAAAAAACATTGAATGCTATTGATGGCGTTGAAGCTAAAGTTTCATTAAACCCACCCATAGCCACTATAACTATGGAAAAGCACATTCCAACAACACAATTGCAAGAAGCATTAACTGCTGTTGGAAAATACACCATAGAAATGAGCAACGCTAAAACAAAGGAGCACACTTTAACGAAAGATGTTGCTGAAAAATCATGTTGCTCCACGAATTCTCACAATCATAAAAAAGAAACTGTTGTCCAAACCAATACGCAAGGAAAGTATTATTGTCCAATGCATTGTGAAGGCGAAAAAGTTTACGACAAAGCAGGTGACTGTCCTGTTTGTGGCATGGATTTAGTCAAAGCACCTGAACTAACTGCAAACAAGACATTATATACGTGTCCTATGCACCCCGAAGTTATTCAGGAAACTCCGGGTTCATGTCCTATTTGCGGAATGGATTTAGTGCCCATGAATCCTACTGATTCCGAAGACCAAAAAACCTATAAGGACTTGGTTAAGAAAATGAAAATCGCGGTCGTATTTACGGTTCCCATTTTCGCTATTGCTATGTTAGAAATGACACACAACAATCCTTTGTTTAGAATAATGGATGCCTCAAAATGGAATTGGGTACAATTAATATTGTCACTTCCTGTGGTTTTTTATGCCTGTTGGATATTCTTTGTTCGCGCATGGAAATCAATAATTACTTGGAATTTGAATATGTTTACCCTTATCGGAATAGGCACAGGAGTGGCATTTCTATTTAGTTTAGTCGGAATGTTTTTTCCTGATATTTTCCCAAGCGAATTCAAGACAGAACACGGAACAGTTCTATTATACTTCGAAGCAACAACAGTGATATTAACGTTAGTTTTATTAGGACAACTATTAGAAGCCAGAGCACACAGTCAAACTAGCGGCGCTATAAAGGAATTATTAAAACTCGCACCAACCGAAGCCACTTTGGTAATCGATGGAGGCGATAAAGTAATCTCAATCCATGACATTAAGAAAGGTGATTTATTACGGGTAAAACCCGGAGACAAAATTCCTGTAGATGGAAAAATAACCGATGGAGAAAGCAGT
>CANGUP010000105.1 GCA_947457105.1 Flavobacteriaceae bacterium | reverse complement strand
TTCAATTATTTTAAAAGTAATTTGAATTTAGACGAAGGTTTGGCTAAGAAAAGTGAAATTGCAAACACACAAAACTTTTCTTTTCTCGACCAATTCGGAACTTTAGGAACGTTCTTGAAAAATGACCTTCGATTGTTATTAAGAAACAAACGCTCTAAAACGACCCTAAAAATGAGTTTCTTATTCATTTTTTACGGATTGTTGTTTTTTACCAATTCAATAGAAGCTTATAGAAGTCCGATGTTTCAGATTTTTGCTGGAATTTTTGTTTCAGGTGGATTTCTTTTCACGTTCGGACAATTTGTACCAAGTTGGGATAGCGCTTATTATCAATTAATGATGAGTCAAAACATCCAATACCGTGAATATATCAGTTCTAAATGGTGGTTGATGGTTATCGGAACTGTGATTTCAACAATTTTAGCTTCATTTTATTTGTTTTTCGGAGTTCATACCTATTTATTGGTTGTTGTTGGTGCGATTTTCAACATCGGAGTAAATTCACATTTAGTTATGCTTGGCGGAGCCTTTGTAAAAACTCCAATTGATTTAACTACTGGGAAAGGAGCTTTTGGCGATAAACAAGCGTTCAACATTAAAACCATGCTAATTTCTCTTCCAAAAATGCTAATTCCAATGGCGCTTTATGCAATAGGATATTATATTTTTTCTCCAAACATCGGATTATTATTCGTGACTTTGGCAGGAATTCTCGGATTTGCCTTTAGAAATTACGTTTTCAGTCAGATTGAAAAAATCTACAAAAAAGAAAAATACGCAACCATCGCTGCATACAAACAAAAGTAAAGACAAGGCAATGCCTTGTCTCAACAATAAAAAAAAGAAACTATGATACACGTAAACAATCTTTCAAAAACATATAACAACGGAGTTAAGGTATTAAACATCACTAATCTTGAAATTCCAAAAGGACAAAGTTTTGGTTTGGTAGGAAATAACGGCGCAGGAAAAACTACTTTTTTCAGTTTGCTTTTAGATTTAATTCAACCTTCAACAGGATTTATAAAAAACAATTCGATTCAAGTAAATACCAGTGAATCTTGGAAACCTTTCACAGCAGCATTTATTGACGAAAGTTTCCTTATAGGATATTTAACAGCCGAAGAATATTTTTATTTTATTGGCGATTTACGTGGTCAAAATAAAGCCGATGTCGATGCACTTTTAGCAAAACACGAAGAATTTTTCAATGGTGAAATTCTAAAAAGTAAAAAATACTTACGTGATTTATCTAAAGGAAATATGAAAAAAGTCGGAATCATTGCCACTTTAATAGGAAGTCCAGAAGTTGTAATTCTTGATGAACCATTTGCAAATTTGGATCCAACAACAGTCAATCGATTGAAAAAAATCATCAAAGAATTGTCTGAAAATCCAGAAGTTACAGTTTTAGTTTCTTCCCACGATTTAGTTCACACCGTTGAGGTTTGCAACAGAATTGTAGCTTTAAACAAAGGCGAAATTGTAAAAGATATTGAAACATCGCCAGAAACATTAAAAGAATTAGAAGCATTTTTTGCAGTATAATTTTTAGATTCAAAAAAGTATAAATCCGAAGTTCAAACTAATGTTCTTCGGATTTCTTTATTAAAAAAAGCATTATTTTTATCCACTTATCAAAAAGAAATGTATTTTTACCAGTCAGTTATACTAAAATTAGCCTTTTAGAGTTACTTATTAAAACGTTTTATATTGAAATCAAATATTATTAAATACATTTTTTTACTAGGAACTATTGTTTTTTTTGTGGCTTGTTCAACAAAGAAGAACACTTTTCTTGCTAGAAATTCACATGCTTTAAGCACAGAATATAATATCCTTTATAATGGTGGTATTGCTTTAGATAAAGGTATTGCCGACTTAAAATCACAATATAAAGACAACTTTTGGGAAATACTTCCTGTTGAGCGAATGCAAATTACTCAAGACCAAATGCTTCCTGGTCAAGCTAAAAACGCCAATTTTGAAAGAGCCGAAACCAAAGCAACAAAAGCCATTCAAAAACACTCAATGAATATCGAAGGTGGTGAAAAAAATCCGCAAATGGATGAAGCGCATTTAATGTTGGGGAAAGCACGTTACTACGATCAGCGATTTGTTCCTGCATTAGAAGCATTCAATTATGTTTTATACAAATATCCAAATAGCGACAAGATCTATGAAGTTAAAATTTGGAGAGAAAAAACAAATATGCGCATGGATAATGACGCTTTAGCAGTTACACATCTTAGAAAACTTTTAAAAGAAATTAAATTTAAAGATCAAATTTTTGCTGATGCAAATGCTACATTAGCTCAAGCTTTTCTAAACTTAAAAGAACTAGATAGTGTTGTTGCAAAATTAAAATTAGCTACAGAATTTACAAAATCTAACGAAGAAAAAGCAAGATATCACTTCATTTTAGGACAAGTATATGAACAAATGGGTCATAAAGACAGTGCGTTTGCTAAATATCAAGATGTAATTAACATGAAAAGAAAAGCCGCAAGACAGTATGTAATTCAAGCACATGCTCGTCAAGCGCAACAATTTGATTTTGAAAAAGGGGATACATTATCCTTTATAAAAAAGTATAAAGATTTATTAAAAGACAGAGAAAATCGTCCTCATTTAGATGTTCTTAACCATCAAATGGCCTTATTTTATGACAAATCAAAGCAGCCAGAAGTTGCTAAAAAACATTATAATAAATCATTAAAATCTAGATCTCAAGATGAATATTTGATAGCTTCTAATTATAGAAATTTAGCAGAAATTTATTTCAACAAAGCTAAATATGTAACAGCAGGAAAATATTTTGATAGTACGTTAACTGTTTTAAATTCAAGAACACGTGAATTTAAATTGATTACAAAAAAGAGAGAGAATCTTGAAGATGTAATAAAATTTGAAGGAATTGCTCAACGAAATGATAGTATTTTGAAAGTGGCATCAATGTCTTCTTCTGAAAAAGAGAATTATTACAAACAGTTTATTGATGAACTTAAAAAAGAAGAAAAAAGAAAACAAGAATTAGCTGAGAAAGAGGCAAAAATTAAAGAGTTGGCAGCTTTAAATTCATCTGATGGAGATATTTTAGGTAAAAACGGAGCTAAAGAATTAGCCCAACCAGACAATAAGACTTCTAAACAAGTAGCTCCTAAAGCAATTGCACCAATACAATCAATTTCAAGTAATTCAAGCACATTTTACTTTTACAATCCATCAACTATCGCTTTGGGTAAAGTAGAGTTTAAGAAAAAATGGGGAAATAGACCTCATGTAGAAAATTGGAGATGGTCAAAAGACATTATCAAAGACGATAAAAATCCTGATGACAATAGCGAAGTTGCCGACAATGATGATAAAAAAGAAGAAGTAGATGAACGTTACACTACTGATTTCTATTTGAAACAAATCCCATCATCTGATAAAGATTTGGATAGTATTGCTAAGGAAAGAAATTTTGCTTATTATCAATTGGGAGTTATCTACAAAGAGAAATTTAAAGAGTATAAAAGAGCTGCTGAAAAACTTGAGAAACTACTTCTAAACAATCCAGAAGAGCGATTAGTGCTTCCTTCAATGTATAACTTATACAAGATTTATGAAATTATAGATCCAAGTAAAGCACAAGCGATGAAAGCTAAAATTACAGCACAATATCCAGATTCTCGTTATGCACAGATTATAAATAATTTATCAAATTCTGGTCAATTAGGTTCCACACCTGAAGTAGCTTATGATTTACTTTACAAAGACTATGAAAAAGGATTGTATAGAGAAGTACTACCAAAAACAGAACTTGCTGTAGAGCAGTTTACTGGCGAGGAAATGGTATCGAAATTTGAATTACTAAAAGCCAATCTTTTAGGTAAACTTAAAGGATTGAGCGAATTTAAAAAAGCACTTAATTATGTAGCGTTAACTTATCCAAATAGTGAGGAAGGAAAATCTACTGAAGTGTTTTTAGCTAAAAAAATGCCTTACTTAGAATCTCTTTCTTTTAATTCGGAGTTTCCTCTATCTTGGAATATCTTGTATAAAGCAGATAACTTAGAAGACAAAAACACTAAAGCATTGTTAGAAAAGTTAAATAAGTTTGCCAAAGAAAGAACAATAGAAAAATTAACAATATCAACAGATATTTATACCATTGACAAAAACTTTATTGTAATTCACGGAATCAAATCTTTAGATAACGCAAAAGGAATTGCTCAGGTTTTAAAAGAATTTAAGGAATACAAAATTGCAGAACCAGCTATTGTGATTTCTAGCGAGAATTATAAAGTAGTTCAAGTTAAAAAGAACATCGACGAGTATACAGCAGGTGATTGGTTGAATAAAGATATAATTCCAATTCAAAGAAATCTTGAATTAGATCAACCTAAAGAAGTGGCGAAAAAGCAACCAGAACTTACCAAGGAAGATATTTTAAACAAACTCAATCAACAAGCTCCACCTGAAAAAGGCAGATCAAATCAAGCACCAAAAGGAGTTAATCCAATAGAAACTGATGATACACCTCTAAAAGGAATGATGCCTCCAACACCTGAATTACCTAAAAAACCATAAAGTTATGTTTGATAAAAAACCAAAATCATACACAGACCTTTTAGGAAAAACTAATAGAATAGTAGAAGGGACAACAATTAAAGGTGATATTTTTTCTCCTGCAGATTTTCGTTTAGACGGACATTTGATAGGTAATTTCGAGTCTAAAGGTAAATTAGTTATCGGTCCAGCTGGGAGTGTCAAAGGAGATATCATTTGTAAAAGTTGTGATATTGAAGGTAAATTTGATGGAAAAATTCAAGTTTCAGAAATTTTGAACTTGAAATCTAAAGCAATAATTCATGGAGAAGTAGTTTGTGGAAAACTAGCCGTTGAACCAGGAGCAGAGTTTAGTGCTACATGTGTTATGAAGCCTCATGTAAAAAATCTTTCACAAAATGGACAACCAGTCGAAGAAAAAACAGCGTAACAAGTGGTTGGCTTTGATAAATATACCTGTTCAAATGGGAGTAATTATTTATTTATTTTCCCTCTTAGGTAATTGGCTTGATCAAAAATATATAAATCAACATGGTTTATTTGTAAAAATCCTTACATTAATAGGTGTAGCTATTGCCTTTTACAATCTTAATAGACAATTAAAAGACATTAATTCCTCTCAATAATGAAGTCCAATCCATACAAATCTATTTTTATTTCTTTTTTTATTGCACTAGTTCTATTTACTATTCACAAATCTGCCTTTCTTTTATTTGCACCAGAAAAATTTGAATCAAGTTTCGTTTATTCAATAGAACTTCTTTATGCCTTCTTTTTTGTTTTCACCGCAATCATATTATTTATCTTGATAAAGATTAATCAAAAGAATATAAATAATGTAGGTTTTTCGTTTATGTTCTTAACGAGTTTAAAAATGGCAATCGCCTATTTTTTTATGCAACCTATTCTCAATTCCCAAAGTATTTATGCTGGATCAGAAAAAATCAATTTCTTTGTTATTTTCATTCTGTTTTTAATAATAGAAACTGTTGTTACCATAAGAATATTGAACAATAAACAATAAATAGTTCAAAAATCGACAATTTCATCAAAAAAAATAAAAGTAATACTTTTTAATATTAATTTAAATTGTACTTTTGCACCAAATTTCAGAAAATAAATTAAAGATAATTATCAGATATGGTGTTTTCAAACAAACCACTCCAATTTATAGTAGCCGTTTTAGTCGCTTGTCTTCCCTTATTTAGTTCTGCAAATACTGCAAATGATTCTGTTCATGAAAAAGCAGAGGCAACTCATGCTGAAGCAACTGCTCACACAGAAAAAGCAGCTCACGGAGAACATGCTGAACCAACTGATTTAAAGTCAAAAATCAACGCATATATTAATCACCACGTTTTAGATGCTCACGAATTTTCATTATTCGAAGATGAAGCAGCCGGAAAACATTATGGATTTCCACTTCCAATAATTCTTTGGGATAAAGAAAGCGGACTACATATCTTTTCTTCATCTAAATTTAATCATGGTCATGATGTTGCTGAATCTAAAGGCGCTTACTTTAAATTAGGTCACGACGAAAAAATATACAAAACAGATGCAGCAGGAACTTTAACAGGTGACGAGCATCACCCAACAAACGTAAAACCACTAGATTTATCAATTACTAAAGCGGTTTTTTCAATGTTACTTGTAGCTATTTTAATGTTTTTCTTATTCAAAGGTTTAGCTAAATCTTATGTTAAGAACGGTGGAATTGCATCAGGAGTTGGAAGATTTTTTGAGCCAATCGTATTGTATGTTCGTGATGATATTGCAATTCCGAATATTGGTGAAAAACACTATAAAAAATACATGAGTTTCTTGCTGACAGTTTTTTTCTTTATTTGGTTCTTAAACATCATTGGTTTAACACCCCTTGGAATTAATGCTACTGGAAATATTACAGTAACAGCTTGTTTAGCAATTATTGTTTTCTTCATTACAAATCTTACAGCTAATAAAAATTATTGGGGACACATTTTCTGGATGCCAGGAGTTCCAACACCAATGAAATTTATTTTAGCTCCAATCGAATTATTAGGTGTAATCATTAAACCATTTTCATTAATGATACGTCTTTATGCAAATATTTTTGCAGGACACATTGTATTAATGAGTTTGATTGCATTAATGTTTATTTTCAAAAGCTGGTTAGGAAGTAGTTTATCTTTCCTACTATCATTTGCAATTTCATCAATCGAAATATTAGTAGCTTTGCTACAAGCATATATTTTTACAATGTTATCTGCCTTGTTCTTTGGAGCAGCAGTAGAAGAGCATCATCACGAAGAAGCTCATCATTAAAATCTAGATTAAGATTATTAGTTTTTAAAAACATCTAAAATCTAATGTCTAAAGTCTAATATCAAATTGAATGTTTAATTTTAATACATATATTATGGACATCCCAAGAATTGTTGGAGCAGGTTTAGTTGTTATTGGAGCTGGTATTGGTATTGGTAGAATCGGTGGTTCTGCAATGGACGCTATTGCTCGTCAACCAGAAGCATCTGGAAAAATCCAAACAGCTATGCTTATTGCAGCTGCACTTATTGAAGGAATTGGTTTCGCTGCATTATTTGCTGTAGCTGAAAACTAGTAGAAAAAATCAAAAGCTATAACGGTTGGTTGTAGCTTTTGTTTCTAAATTAAAAAATTACATACATACTATAATTACATCATAATATGGATAAGTTAATAAATGATTTTGGTTTCGGATTGTTCTTTTGGGCATTAATTATTTTTGTAGGACTAGTTCTTCTATTAAAAAAATTCGCGTGGAAACCAATTCTTGATGCTGTAAACGAAAGAGAAGAAGGAATCAAAAACGCATTGCTTTCTGCTGAAAATGCAAAAAAAGAAATGCAAAATCTTAAATCAGATAATGAAAAATTATTAGCTGATGCAAGAGCTGAAAGAGACTTGTTGATGAAAGAAGCTCGTGAAATCAAAGAAAAAATGATTAACGATGCTAAATTTGAAGCTCAAGCAGCTGGAGAAAAAATGATTTCTCAAGCTAAAGCAGCTATCGAAAGTGAAAAAAATGCAGCGATGACAGAATTAAAAAATCAAGTTTCTTCTTTGTCATTAGAAATTGCTGAAAAAGTATTAAGAGACGAATTATCTAACAAAGAATCTCAAACTAAATTAGTTGAGAAAATGTTAGGTGATGCTAAATTAAACTAATCATTATGTCTAGAGCAGCGATTAGATACGCAAAAGCAATTTTGGATATTGCACAAACTTCAGGAAAAGCTGAAGCAGTTAATAATGATATGAAATCTATCGTTACAGCTGTTGCAGAAAGTACAGAGTTAAAAGATTTTTTATCAAGTCCAGTTATCAAAATGGAGGTGAAAAAATCAGCTATATCTGAAATATTTTCAAATGTTCAAGTAGAAACTCAAAGTTTGTTCAACTTGTTGTTTGAAAACAAAAGATATGAAATTCTTGAATCAATAGCCGTTCAATACACTAAGTTGTATGATGTAAGTAATGGAGTTGAAGTTGCCAAAGTAACAACAGCTTTCCCAATTACTGCTGAATTAGAAACTAAAGTATTGGCTAAAATTGCAGAATTTTCAAAAAATAAAATTACAATTGAAAATATAGTAGATCCTTCAATCATTGGTGGATTTATTTTAAGAGTTGGCGACCAGCAGTATAATGCTTCTGTAGCAGGTAAATTAAGTGAATTGAAACGTGAATTTGCAAACTAAGATGAAGCATATACTAATCATATTTTTATTAGGTTTTTCTTTTTTAGGATTTAGTCAAGATATTGATTTTAAGAAAGGAATTATTTCTGTAGACGGAAAAGAATGTATGAAATACGACTCTGATGCAAATACTGTTACTTATCAAAACCTAAATGGTGACGATATAATGATATTAAAGTATATGAGACCAGACGGTTCTCAAGCATCTTTATATACCAAAGTAATTTTCATTGAATCTCGTCGAGAATTTACATCTCAAAATTATATTTTTACAAAAAAAGCGTTGATTGAAAAATTAATAAAGTCTAACGTTTTAGTTGATTGTGTTTTAAATGATGAAAAATTAGAAAATTTTATTTTAAAATATGATGAAAAAGTTGAAGATAGATTAAAAGGAAATTCAACTAACACAATAATTATAAAGGAAGAGCCAAGAAGATCAGGCGTTAATATAAACATAGGTAGATAATCATAAATATTATGGCAGAAATTAAACCTGCTGAAATTTCAGCAATATTAAAAAAACAATTATCTGGTTTCGAATCAGGTGCATCGTTAGAAGAAGTAGGAACTGTACTTCAAGTGGGTGATGGTATCGCTCGTGTTTACGGTTTATCAAATGCTCAATATGGTGAGTTAGTACAATTCGAAAACGGATTGGAAGCTATCGTATTGAACTTAGAAGAAGACAACGTAGGTGTTGTACTTTTAGGACCATCTACTGGAATTAGAGAAGGTTCTACAGTAAAACGTACACAACGTATCGCTTCTTTAAAAGTTGGTGAGCAAATAGTAGGTCGTGTAGTAGACACATTAGGTAATCCAATCGATGGCAAAGGACCAATCGGTGGTGAACTATATGAAATGCCATTAGAAAGAAAAGCTCCTGGAGTTATCTTTCGTCAACCAGTAACAGAACCATTACAAACAGGTATCAAGTCAATCGACGCAATGATTCCAGTTGGTAGAGGACAACGTGAGTTGGTTATTGGTGACCGTCAAACAGGTAAAACAACTGTTTGTATCGATACTATCTTAAATCAAAAAGAATTTTATGATGCTGGTCAACCAGTATTTTGTATCTATGTTGCTATTGGACAAAAAGCTTCAACAGTTGCATTAATTGCAAAAACATTAGAAGAAAAAGGAGCTTTGGCTTATACAATTATTGTAGCAGCAAATGCTTCTGATCCAGCTCCAATGCAGGTGTATGCTCCGTTTGCGGGTGCTGCAATTGGGGAATATTTTAGAGACACAGGTCGTCCAGCTTTAATCGTTTATGATGACTTGTCTAAACAAGCTGTAGCATATCGTGAGGTTTCTCTTTTATTAAGAAGACCACCAGGACGTGAAGCTTATCCTGGAGACGTATTTTACTTACACTCTCGTTTATTAGAGAGAGCTTGTAAAGTTATCAATGATGACGGAATCGCTAAAAACATGAACGATTTACCAGATTCATTAAAGAAAATTGTAAAAGGTGGAGGCTCATTAACAGCTTTACCTATTATT
>CANGUP010000104.1 GCA_947457105.1 Flavobacteriaceae bacterium | reverse complement strand
TGAGAATTCCAAACATGCGTGGTATCATGACTGCCAGAACGAAAGTCTTGACTGTTCTCGAACCACTTGCGGCAAATAGTGAAACTAAGGCAGTAAAATTTGAAAAACCAGCGCCAAAATCAGCGGTGAAATTATTTTCAGCCGACGATTTAGATGGATTGATTAACGCTTTACACAACGAAGCAAAAGTCATCTAGTTTTGCGGGTTCGCGTGAGGGATTGCAGCAAGTACCGCGTACTGCGAAAAGCCCGACCCGCAGGGGCACGCCATAACACACGAGCGTCAGCGAACTGACGAAGCAAATAAACAAATAAACGATTAAACAAATCAACAAAAAACCATTAACAGATGTCTATACTTATATACGCAGAATCTGCAGAAGGAAAATTTAAGAAAGTGGCTTTCGAATTGGCTTCCTACGCGAAGAAAGTAGCCACCGATTTGGGAACAACAGTAACCGCAGTAACGGTCAATGCTGGTGATGTTTCAGAATTATCAAAATACGGCGTTGATAAAGTACTAAAAATCAGCAACGACAAACTCAATGGTTTTACTGCAAAAGCGTACGCAGATGCCATCAAGCAAGCGGCTCAAAAAGAAAATGTAAAATTGGTTTTGTTATCTTCAACTACGGATAGCTTGTATTTGGCGCCACTTGTGGCCGTTGCGTTAGACGCTGGATTTGCTTCGAACGTGGTTGGATTGCCGATAAGCACTAGTCCATTTCAAGTCAAAAGAAATGCGTTTTCGAACAAAGCATTCAATATTACTGAAATCAATACAGACGTTAGAGTGTTGAGCTTAGCCAAGAACTCTTACGGAATTTTTGAAAATGCTGCTTCGATGTCGCAAGAAGATTTCTCGCCATCAATAAGTGATGCTGATTTTGGCGTGAAAGTACAATCGGTTGAAAAATCATCTGGAAAAGTAACTATCGCTGATGCGGATATTGTAGTTTCTGCCGGTCGTGGTATGAAAGGACCAGAAAACTGGGGAATGATTGAAGAGTTAGCCACTGTTTTAGGCGCAGCAACAGCATGTTCAAAACCAGTTTCTGATTTGGGCTGGAGACCTCACGGGGAACACGTGGGTCAAACTGGAAAACCTGTAGCAACGAATTTGTATATTGCAGTTGGAATTTCAGGGGCGATTCAACATATCGCCGGAATCAACTCCTCTAAGGTAAAACTAGTAATAAACACTGATGCGGAAGCTCCATTTTTTAAAGTTGCGGACTATGGTGTGGTTGGTGATGCCTTCGAAATTGTTCCAAAATTGATTGAAAAATTTAAAGCTTTTAAAGCTCAAAACTAATAATTTTCCTAAATTGTGCCTATCAAAGGCTATCTAAATAAAGATTGTTTAGATAGCCTTTTTTTTGTTTTCAATTGAAAAATATCTTGGTACTTTGTAACATTTCGTTGTACTTTTGCAATTATGAGCTTAGTAAAATTAACAATTAAAGGAATTTCATACAGTCAAACTCAAAACGGCGCGTATGCACTAATCCTGAATGAAGTAGATGGTGAACGCAAGTTACCTATTGTTATTGGCGCTTTTGAAGCACAATCGATTGCGATTGCATTAGAAAAAGAAATCAAACCTCCTCGTCCGTTAACCCATGATTTATTCAAAAACTTTGCGGAGCGCTTTGATATTGTGGTGAAACAAGTCATCATTCATAAATTGGTTGATGGCGTATTTTATTCGAGTATCATTTGCGAGCGAGATAAAATCGAAGAAATCATCGACGCGAGAACTTCTGACGCGATTGCATTGGCCTTACGTTTTTCAGCGCCCATTTTTACGTACAAGAACATCTTAGATAAAGCAGGAATTTATTTGAAAGGAAATGCTTCTGATCCTTCTAAGGAAGATGATAGCTTAGACGGCATACTATCTCCGCCGGAAACCTTTGGCATGGAAGAAACCAATCAGTCAGGCGAAACCTATACGAAACACAGTCTATCGGAATTACATGAACTTCTAGACGGCGCAGTTCGTGACGAAGATTACGAAAAAGCCGCTAAGATTCGCGATGAGATTTCGAAGCGAGAAGCGTAAATAAAGTTTAATCGGGGGCATCGTTTATTCGTTTAGTCGATAATACGGATCAACGGTTAAACAGTTAAACAATTCAACGATTAAACCAAATGAAACAATACCACGACCTTGTAAAGCACGTTCTAGAAAACGGCACGCAAAAAGGAGATCGAACAGGAACGGGAACCAAAAGTGTCTTTGGCTATCAAATGCGTTTCGATTTGAGCGAAGGTTTTCCGATGGTGACTACGAAAAAACTGCATCTCAAGTCGATTGTCTATGAACTACTTTGGTTCTTAAAAGGAGAAACAAATATTGGCTATTTGAATGAAAACGGTGTGAAAATATGGGATGAATGGGCCGATGAAAACGGAAATTTAGGTCCAGTTTACGGACACCAATGGCGCAATTGGAATAGTGAAAATATCGACCAGATTTCAGAATTAGTAGAAACTTTAAAAACCAATCCGAACAGTCGCCGCATGTTGATTTCCGCTTGGAATCCATCGGTATTACCAGATACTACCAAATCTTTTTCAGAAAATGTAGCCAACGGAAAAGTCGCTTTACCACCTTGTCATGCCTTTTTTCAGTTTTATGTGGCCGACGGAAAATTGTCTTGTCAATTGTACCAGCGTTCTGCTGACATCTTTTTGGGCGTTCCTTTTAATATTGCTTCCTACGCATTGTTATTGATGATGATTGCGCAAGTTTGCGAATTAGAAGTAGGTGAATTTATCCACACATTTGGCGACGCGCATATTTACAACAACCACTTCGAGCAATTAGAATTGCAATTGTCGCGTGATCCAAAACCGTTGCCGAAAATGATTTTGAATCCGGCAGTAAAAAACATCTTCGACTTTACTTTTGAAGATTTCACGTTAGAAGGCTATGAGCCGCATCCTCATATTAAGGGTGTTGTGGCGGTGTAGACCACTAAATTAAAAAGAAAGATTGCATAAAAAAACCTCAAATTTTCATTTGAGGTTTTTTCTGAGCGGAAGACGAGGCTCGAACTCGCGACAACCAGCTTGGAAGGCTAAAAAATAGGAATTTTAGTATATTAAAAATCAATACATTATGTGTTTTATTGCCTTTTTTAAGTAAAGTATAAGTAAAAATAAAAAGTTAACTATGTTATCGGAAAGTGATAAGCCATTTTAGGAACTCCAGAAACCAGTCTGCTTAAAACTTACAATGTCGTTTTCATTATTAAATAAAATCTCATAATTTGTGCCTCAGTGAGCATTATTCATTCCTATTAAAGATAATATATTTATTTTTGACAGGAATGTTTTATATATTTGATAAATCAATAAAAAAATAGCGCGTATATACAAGTTGGCAGAAATGCTTCAGAAAAATAGCTTAAAATTGAAATTATATAATAATAACCAAAAACTTCATAAATGGAAAAAATACTAAAATTGAGAATTAAATCAGCTGGGAAAAACATTAGCAATGTTTCATATCTTATGTTAGTTTCAAATGTTATTCCCGTAATTGCCTTTTTTCATATCAGAAATTTAGAGTTATCTGATATATCAGAAATTGGAAAATATTATTTAATTTATGGAATCGTATATCTAGTGATTGCTATTTTAATAATCGTGAATATTTACAATGCAGGAAATAATTTAAGTCTTTGTGATATTGAATTAAGTGAAAGGGAAGTAGAAGTTAAAGAGACAAAGGAAATTTGGAATTTTAAAGACAATAAGAGGCTAGAAATTATTTCTAAAAATAATGTAATTATTGGTGCTGAAGCATTTATGAATGATGAAATTGCCCCAGACGGAGAATATGAATATATAAATGGAACTGGGAAACTTATAATTAGAGATGGTAAAGTCGAAAAAAAAGTTTCATAAATTTGAAATAAAAGTACTGTCTGCCAACACTTGCTAAAACTCATGACTAGTTTTTCGGTAAATTGTTCGGTTACTTTTCATAACTTCACTTGGTCGGTTATGGAAAAAGCTTTTAATAATCCGCAAATCCACCTATTGGCGGAGCGTTAGTCGCAAGCGCAAAATTCTGCTAAAAGGGAAATTTTTGTTATTTAAGAAAATATATTAATCTGAATTTTCTACTTTCTCAAAATAAGGAGTAACTCCTTTGGAAACTATGTAATCCTTGATTTTTTCTGTTTCACTTAAATCAACATATTCTACCAAATGACTTTCTCTAACATGCTTCCATGTTCTATGATTTGTTGGATTTTCTATTTTACTCGGTTCTTGACCAACTAAGAAGTATTTTCCTTTATTTGCTGATGAGTAATCAACAGCTTTAGTAAATGAAATATATCTAGTCAAATCATTTTCAAGATTATATAACCTTTTCATAAAATCAATTGTCTGACCAGCAACTACGACACCATTCTTACCAATAAAATTAACGTCTACAGGAGTTAATAATTCATTAAAATCATTTGAACTGACAGTAACATTTAAATTAACTCTATCTTCAATTTTAATAAATAATCTACTTTTTACTTTGGATAAAATATCTTCATTTTTAACTGTGTTAATCTCTTCATCATATTCAAAAACATATTTATTAAAAATAGCTTTGAAACTTTCTAAGTTAACATCAGCGTCTATATTTCTTGGTTCTGAATAAATTACTAGATTGTTAGAGTATCTATTTAAATAGCTAAAGTATGATTGGTTAAGCCAATTATTTGAAATGTCAGATTTAATATTCAACCTAAATTCATCCACTTTAGGCTCAACTTCATTCATAATATTATTGAAATAATTTTTTAGAATACTAAATCTATTTGATGAAATTAATCCTTTTATCACATGTAATTTTGGATTGGATACTTTGAAAATACTTTTTTCACCATTAGACATAACTAATCCAATACTAATTTTTTCTTGCAAATTAGAATTTAAAGGAAGATATATTATACTAAAAAATGTTTTCATTTTTATTAAATATTTGCTTGGATTAATGCTCTAAAATGATTTTCACAATCACTTTTCCATTCTTGAGTAAACAAATTACCCCTAATAAGTAACTCTAAATTTTGAATATTTAATCCCCATTGAATTGGAATATCATTAAGAATATTGCTTAATTCAAATTCACATTTCATAGTGCAAAGATAGAAATCTTTAACAATGTTATCAACAATTTTTGTTAAAGTCTTCCCTCGATTGAATAAAATTTGTGCTAAGTCAGAGCATATAATAGATTCATTATCAGAAATTAATTGTATTCCATAACTCAATGCATTTGAGTTGAAAATTGCGCCATGATCGAAAACGTTGAAGTAATATTCGTTTGTTATTGTCTGATCTAGTAACAAGTTACTATTTCCGTGATGTCTATCTTCATTTCCTATCCATATGTCAAATAATGCTATTTTTAGTAAATCCGTTTTATTTGCAACTTTGCTACGAAAAACTGAATTTCTGAATGATGGTAATAATGTTTTATCAACAACTTGGCTGTCATTTATATACAAAGAACCAAAACAAGGCTTATTAAAAAAAGCTGGTTGCACTACATTTAAATACTCATTTGGTAAATGTTCATGCAAAACATTTACAAAAGAAATTTGCGGAGTTTTCAAGTCCCATAATTTAGCAAAAGTAGAACCAATTACTTCACTAAACAAAATTGAAGAAGACAATCTACCATGTTTACAAACCCAGTCAGAAATATCTGCACATGTAACCAAAATTGGATTATCACCTGTCGTAAACATATGCTCGGACCTGTATAAACTTTGTTGCGTGAGAATCATTCTGAAAATCCTAAATAATTGTAAATATAAATAAAAGGATGAATTAATGAGATAATTACTATTTTATATTCTGAAAAGCGCCAGCCACTAACGGTTTCGCGCAATCGCTGGTTTTTATTTTTAAGCGTTCTCGAAAAACGTTTATCTTTAACAGAAAATAATCCGTTCGCTGGCATCGCAACTGTCACGAAGCCGGAACGTTAGCACCAATAATAACCAACACTCAAAGGAGGACAAGTATGGACGAAAACGAATTTTTAAAATCAGTTCAAGAAAAACTTGATAAAATGGCAGAATATGATTGTAAGACAGGAATAGCTAATTTAAAAAACAGAAACGAAATAGTTGACCTTTTAAAGATTGTCAATGGCGCTTTAGCAAGACATCAAGTTACTGACACAGTTAGCAATTCGCATATTCGGTTTTATGCAGACTTTATTGGAAACATTCTTCCTCCTATAAAAGACAAAAAACTCTCTCATTTAATATTTGACACTTACTTCCCAACACCAAGACTTCAATCATACTATCATTTCACTTCTTTCGCTGCTGCAAAAAACATTATCACAACACAAAAGCTCCGACTATCTAATTTGAGAAAAAGGTTTCAAGATGGGGAATATTCAGAGTTTTACTCTGACCACGGTATGGACGGCTATAAAACAGGCGGAACAGTTTTAGGAATTGATTGTAGTGAAAAATCAATTATGAGTGAAATATTCTTTTTATCTCTTTCAAGTTCAGGTATTGATTATGTTGGTGATACAAAGTGGAATGACTTTGGAGAAAATGGAGAAGGAATTAGAATAGAATTAGAAGTAATAACCAAACACAATGACTTTAGAGAAGTTTATTACTCTTTACACAGAAACCAAAATTGCATTCCGCTTCTAAAAGATTTGTTTACCGAAATTAAAACCAAATATGATGTTCCATTCAATTTTACATATTCATCTAAAATTGGAGCATTTTATATCAAAGGACAATTTCAAAATGAAAATGAATATCGTTTTTTAATCAAACGGACATCTGACGACTACAACGCAAATTATTTACAACCAACAATTATCGACCCTGTTGAAAATATTGCTTATATAGAAATCCCTTTAATAAGTGAGTTTGCTAATTTTAAAATAATATCTGTTCAACCTGGTTTTAATTGTTCCGACGATGATATTCAGGAAATTACTCAATTAATCACAAGTACTGACCCGACAATAATTGTTAGAACTAAAGCACTTGAGGACTATGGCATCTGACGAGAGAATTAGGGGTACTAAAAGCGGTTTAGAATAACAAAATTCGTTAAGTATTGATTTTATTGATATTTTATAAAATGATTTGGTACAACATAGGCACAACAAATTAATTGTTTCTTATAAAAGCTAATTTTTTTTCTATTTTTTCTTAGTGGAAATGTTTTATATATTTGAGAGATAAATCTTTACAAAAATAGCGAGTACAAACAAGTTAGCGGCTATTGCTGAGCAATAGAAAAAATAAACAAAATAAATTCATGAAAAAACTAATTGAATTCCTTCGAATATTTTCTATTTTACTTACAGTAGTTTCCTTCCTCTTTTTAGTTTTTTCTTGCACTTTTTTACTTACCTACGATAGTTCAATAAATTTTAAAAGTAGCATTTTAAACATTTATGGTGTGATATCAACCTTTTCAGGGATATATAAATTTACATTTATTGTTTGCGCTTTCTGGGTGACATTACGTCAACTTGAAATATCAAAAAACAATTATGAAACGACGACTAATCAAATCAAGTTTATACAAAAAGACATTTTAGATAAACATAATAAAGACATAACTGACGAAACACTAAAACACTGTAACTTGTATTTTGGAGAAATTCAAAAAGAATACAAGGAAATTATGGAAGCAAAAACAATTAATGGTCTTCCGCTTAATTGGACAAATCTTAAAAGTATTACAAACAAATCTTTAAGGGAAAAATACGGTAATTTGGCTGAACAAATAGATGTAATGGAAAGAACAACAAAAAATAATATCCTGCTTACATTGTATAAATATGAAGCTTTCTCAGCACTTTTTCTTCACGGTAATTTAGATAAGGAATTAGCAAAAACAATTATTGGAGAAACATTTTCCAGACAAGTTGGTTTGCTATTGGGTATTATTGCATATTTCAGAGAAGATGATGAATCAGTATTTGCTAAAAACATAATTAAGATTTATAACGAATGGAAAAATGAATAACAGCCGCTAACAGCAATTTAGAATGACTATAATTCTAAAACACTAATTATGTCAAATTTAAAATTATTTTAATTCAACAAGTATAACTTAGATACAACAAATTGAACATTCACTATCTCCCAAAATATGTTCGATTCCAGTTAAATAATTCTAAATTTCTTTCAAAGTAAAATTCACTTCATAAGTAGTAAAAAAAGGCAAAAGAAATAGCCTACGGTATTAAAAATATTTTATATAAAAAAGCCCTATTCAATCAGTTGAATAAGGCACATGTATTGTTGAAGTTACAGAACTAAACTCTACTTTTTCCTGCATTATAACTTATAATTCCAACTAGGAATATAAAGTTTAACAAAACAGGAAGAACAGTATAAGGTGCTTCAAAAGTATCATCCTTAGTAATGGGTATTTTTTTCATAATAAAGAGAATTAATATTTAATATTTTCTATAATTATGAGCGCGCCCATAGCATAAAAGATATATAGATTAATTGATATTAAATTGCAAAAAATAAAAAATTAACATTCAGTAAAAAAGATAATTACCATGAAATCATCTAAATATTAGTCATTCAACATTCATTTAGAAAAAATATTATTTTATTATCAATTTTTGATTTATAAAACTATCTTGATTACTTAATTTTAATAAATAAATTCCCTTACTCAAATCTGACACATCAATATTGATTATACCTTTTTCAATTTTGAATGTTTTTAAAACTTGCTTTCAACAGAAGTAACCCAGCCAAAAATATTTGCTATAATTTAATATTTTCATATTTAAAATTAGTTTAATAATTCTATTGATATTATTTTATTAAATTCATAATCATATTCTCCATTTGCTAACGGTGTTAATTTTTTCCATTTGATTTTAAATTTTTTATTTAGATAATCTTTATTTAATTGACCATTACCATCGGTTAAATTAAATTTATTTGGAATTTCACTAAAATCAAATTCAGTGCCACTTTCGTCTTTAAAATAATAGTGAACTAAATCACCCTCTTCATAATCAATATAATAACCAGTTAATGTTTTTTCTTTGCTATATGAATATTTAGAATTTGAAATTTCATTTAAACTATTTCTTTTTGAATCATTATCATTAATCGTTGTCTTGAAATTATCCAAGTTTTTTTCTGTTTTATTTTTCTTTCCACAGATTTCATCATAGAACTGAGCTGGGTCATTATATACACCTAAATTATTAGATTTATAATGTTTTTTATCAATTTCATAAATCCATTTATCTAAACATTTTTTCCTAGAATCATAATCTTTAATACCATATAATGGCTCATCCATAAAAATTTCTAAACATTCACAATCATTAACTTTTATTTCTTTTTTTGAATCACAAGAAATAATTATTAAATACATACAAAAAAAAATACAAAATTTAATTCTCATAATTATACTTTTTTTTTATTTTTGAGATAAATACAGTTAAAATTTATTTGCATTTATTCAAAACATTTTTCTTTGCTGATTCATAATCATAAGGATATATCATTGCATCATCGTCCTTATATTTTTTTACACACTCGTCAGATAATTCAGGGTCTAATTTTTGTAATCCACCATCTTGTTCAAAGTATTTAAATTGTTCAACACAATCACAAGGTTTTGGACCACAAGAAAATAATAGTAGAAATAAAAAATAAAAATTATTTTTCATTAAAATTTAGTTTTTTATCCAACATACCTTTGTATTTTTATGTTCAAATGATTGCGCTCCATTGTGTGAATTTTTATAGGATTCATAAAACCCTTCATAATTACAATCTGAACGACCAAATCCATTTGAATTTACTTCGTAAACTTTGATACCACCTTCAACTTCTTCCCATTTACCATT
>CANGUP010000103.1 GCA_947457105.1 Flavobacteriaceae bacterium | reverse complement strand
ATTAATGCACCAAACGAAGTAAGAGTATTAAAGGTAGCTGTCAAAGAAGGTCAAGAAGTAAAAAAAGGCGATACACTTTTTGTACTGGAGAATAAAAAGACGCAATCTGATTACGACGTCTTAAACACTGATTTAGCCTCAAAGGAGCGAAAAATCGGAATTATCAAAAGACTGATAGCCAATACAGAAGTTCGTAAAAAAGCACTTCTTCGATTGCTCACCATTCAAAAAGGAATTTATAAGACAGATCGAAGCAAAACAGCTTTAGAAATTGAAGCGTTGAATAACAAATTAAATTTATCGTCACAACAAAGCTCTATTCTGACCGATAAATTCAAGACAGATTCTTTGCTTTATGCTAAAGGAGCGATTTCGCGCTACGAAATGACAGACACCAAGAATAGAAGTCTGGATGATAAAAAACAACAAGTTGATGTGAAAAGCACTTACGGCGCTAAGAGTTATGATTTTGAAAATCTGTATAATAATTTCAAAAGATCTAGAAATGATTTGCAGCGAACTATCATTGACGTTGACAACGAATTACAAAACTACCAGCGAGAACTCGTAGAGTTAGAAACTGAGATTAAAGATAGCAGGCATAATCTAAATTACATCGGTGACGAATTGCGCAAAATGGTTGTCGTAAGCGCTATTGATGGGACAATATCTAACTTATATAATTCAAGACAAAACATAGAAATTTTAAATAAAGGTGAACTATTGACCATCATTGCTCCCAAAAAAGAAAAGTTCTACGCCAAAGTCATTTTGGATGAGAAAGATCTCGCTTACATCAAAAATGGTCAGGAAATTAATTTAAAGTTGGATGCCTATAACTACTATCGTTACGGAGCAATAAAAGGAAAGATAAATTATGTTTCGCCTTCAGATGTGGACAAGACATTTTATTGCTTGGCTACAATCAATAAGTATAATCCTAATATCAACTTGAAAGCAGGATATAAATTGAAAGGAGAAGTGATTATCGAGCGGATGAAACTCTATCAGTATATCATCAAGAAGTTATTCAACAAGATTGGCAATACCGTTAATTAAAAGAATGAAAAAAATAGTATTCATAGCATTTCTATGTTTATCAAAGACCGTTTTAGCTCAGGATATTTTATCCTATCAGGATTGTTTGAATCTTGCTTTGAAAAATAATTTGCAACTCAAAAGTGCCTTGAATAGCGAGAAAATTGCAAAATACCAATACACCGCAAGTTATGGAAAACTACTTCCTAACTTTTTTGGATCGTTGGATAATCGAAACTCGTGGGGTAGAGAGATAGATCCGCAAACCAATTTATTTGTCAATACTGACATTAAGAATTATATTGGTTTTGTCAATGCTAACTTCAACTTATTTGCTGGTTTTTCTGCTTTAAACAATATACGATTTACAAAGCAAGAGTTTAAGATCAATCAAGAAAACATCAAGAGAGTTGAAAATATTATTTCGATCACTTTGGCGGAGAAATTCATTACTATTTTATATCTAGAAGAAATTATTGCGGCCAATAAAGAGCAAATAAAATCGAGTGACAATCAACTAGAATTAGCCCTTTTAAAATTTAATTCGGGAACCATACCAGAGAGTGAAGTATTCAAAATAAAATCTCAAAAAGCGACAGAAGAATTAAATTTACTTACGAATCAAAATCGTCTTACAGACAATATGGTTAACATCAAAATATTGATGAATATTCCTCTTGAAAAAGAAATTGTACTGATTAAACCGATTATGAAATTGGACAGCAATATTACTATTGATCAGAATCCATTTGACATCATTAACAAAGCAATCGAAATCAATCCAAAATACAAAATAAGTTTACTTCGAGAGAGAAAAGCAAAAGCAGCATTGGCAATCGCAAGAGCTTCGAGATACCCACTGCTAACAATGCGAGCGCAATATGGGGCCAATTACACCAATACAGATAAAGATTTTGGCTTTAAAGATCAATTAAGTAACAATGAAATCAACATTTTAAGATTGAATTTGATCATTCCTGTATTTAGTCAGATGGAAAACTATTCAAAGGCAAAAACAAGTAAAATGCTCTACAAGCAATCGAAAGTTGACACGCAAATCGCAAAAAATGAACTCTCACAAGAAGTGATGAAAGCGATTACAGATACCAAAACTTCAATGAAAAAAAATGAAGCCTCATCCATAGCTTTTGAGTTTTCTGAAAAGAGCTTTCAAGCCGATGCGCTCAAGTTCGAATTGGGGAAAATTAACATTAATGAATTGAATAACACAAAAATCAACTATATCAATTCTCAAGCACAATTGATTCAATCAAAATACGAATTACTATACAATAACGCTTTGATTAAGTTTTACTTAGGAGAAGAATTTTCGCTCTAGTATAACAACGAAGAATCTTTTACTAATAGAGCATTTTGACTTCCTTGATGTCGTACTCCTGATCAGTACCTACTGCATGCTCGATTACTAATTTCCCTTGTTTTGAAATTCCTTTGACTCTTCCTTGAAATTCTGAGCCGTCAGAAGCTTGAAACGAAGTCAACAGATCTTTCCTAAATAGTAAGTCCGTATATTGATTTGTAAAGATTTTTGAATAGACATTCCATTCACTAACTGACTTCTTAATTCTTGTGATGATCTCATTCAGAAGCATTTCTTTATCGACTTCAAAACCCAATACCACTGCAATTGATGATGCTTGTGGCAAATCTTCAAAATTTACTTGAT
Organism: Flavobacteriaceae bacterium; assembly: GCA_947457105.1. Classification (GTDB taxonomy): domain Bacteria; phylum Bacteroidota; class Bacteroidia; order Flavobacteriales; family Flavobacteriaceae; genus Flavobacterium. The sequence goes on along the minus strand of CANGUP010000103.1, from coordinate 7,518 downwards.
TCACATTCAATCCCAAACCTACCGTGGCGAAAATACTTCCGTCACTTCTGAAACTATTTTCAATCAAAATACCACCGATTTTCTTATTAGCTGACATAATGTCGTTTGGCCATTTAATAGCTACATTTGGCAGTTTAAGCATTCTTAGTGAATCTGCAACCGCTAGCGCAACAATCATGTTAAGATCAAAAACAGCAGTAGCATCTTTAATAAAGTCCTTTACTAAGACACTCATAATTAGATTTTTACCTACTTCAGACGTCCAAGTAGCACCCATTTGGCCTTTACCTTTTGTTTGATACTCTGCAGTAATTACGGTAAAGTTATCCACTTCACCTCGACGGACTAAATCCTTCAGGTAATCATTTGTAGAATCTATGGCATCGAGTTTGACTAACCGCATTACAATTGTGTGTGAAACTTATTTAATCTTATGTTAAGGTACCTAATTAAACACAAAAAATGATAACTTTGCAAACATATATAAAAAAGGTAGATGACGAAAAAAGCGACTAATAATGATGTTCTTCTGGCCAACATCATTAAGGGAATTGAAGAAGTAAAAGGAAACGATATAGACATTCTAGATTTAAGAGAGATAGACAATTCAGCTTGTGACTATTTCATCATCTGTAACGGAAATTCGAACACTCAGGTTAACGCCATAGTGAACTCAATACAAAAGACCGTTTCAAAAGCAATCAAAGACAAACCATGGCATGTAGAAGGAACCGACAACGCGGAGTGGGTTCTCATGGATTATGTAAATATCGTTGTTCATGTTTTTCAGAAGCACATCAGAGAGTACTACAACATAGAAAGCCTTTGGGGAGACGCCAAAATTACAACCATAGCCAATAAATATTAAAATCTAAGATGAACAACGATAATAAACCGAATCCAAATAGATTAAAAATTAGTCCATGGCTGATTTATGCAGCGATTGTTCTTATATTTTTGTTTATCAGTTATGCGACAGGCGGCTCGAGTTTTCAAGATTTAGCCAAAACCACCTCCTCAAAATTCAATGGGTTTCTTGAACATGGTGATGTTCAAAAAGTTGTTGTTTTCAACAAGAGCGAAGCTGAGGTATACCTGACACCTGAGGCGCTAAAATTACCGGCGCACAAAGCGGTTGCAAAAGATTTGCTCAACCGACCAAACACAAAAGGACCTCATTATGTTTTCGATATTGGTAACGATGAAATTTTTCAGAAAAAATTAGAAGATGCTGTAGCCGCAGGTAAATTGAAAGACTATAATTTCATGCCCAAAAGCAATTGGTCTGAAATATTTTTTAGTCTGTTACCGATTCTAATTATAGTTGCAATTTGGATTTTCATTATGCGACGCATGAGTGCTGGTGGTCCCGGAGGTGGTGGCCAAATATTTAATATTGGAAAATCGAAAGCAAAGTTATTTGATGAAAAAACGGACATAAAGACCACCTTTAAGGACGTTGCAGGCTTAGAAGGCGCAAAAGAGGAAATTCAAGAAATTGTAGAGTTTCTTAAACATCCGGAGAAATATACAAATCTCGGCGGTAAGATTCCAAAAGGAGCACTTTTAGTTGGGCCACCGGGAACAGGTAAAACGCTACTCGCAAAAGCAGTTGCGGGAGAAGCAAAAGTCCCTTTCTTTTCACTTTCCGGTTCTGACTTCGTAGAAATGTTTGTTGGGGTTGGAGCATCAAGGGTTCGTGACTTGTTTAAGCAAGCCAAAGAAAAGTCTCCTTCGATTATTTTTATTGATGAGATAGATGCCGTCGGACGCGCTCGAGGCAAAAGCAATTTCTCTGGCGGAAATGATGAACGTGAAAATACGTTAAACCAACTCCTTACTGAAATGGATGGGTTTGGTACAAATTCAAACGTAATAGTTTTGGCGGCCACCAACAGGGCTGATGTACTAGATAAGGCTTTGATGCGTGCAGGTCGGTTTGACCGGCAGATTTTCGTCGACTTGCCAGACGTTCGAGAAAGAAAAGAAATTTTCGAAGTGCATCTCGCGCCACTTAAAAAAGTAGAAGGATTAGATACCGATTTTCTTGCCAAACAAACGCCGGGATTTTCGGGCGCAGACATCGCAAATGTATGCAATGAAGCGGCTTTAATTGCTGCAAGAAATAACAAAACTGCTGTTGATAAGCAAGATTTTCTTGACGCTGTAGACAGGATTGTGGGCGGTTTAGAAAAGAAAAATAAAATAGTCACACCAGAAGAGAAGAAAGCAATAGCAATTCATGAAGCCGGACATGCAACGGTAAGCTGGATGTTGGAGCATGCGGCGCCGCTTGTAAAGGTTACGATTGTCCCGAGAGGACAAAGTCTTGGCGCAGCATGGTATTTGCCAGAGGAAAGACTTATTGTGCGACCTGATCAAATGCTAGACGAAATGTGTGCGACGATGGGTGGTCGAGCTGCTGAAAAAGTAACTTTTAACAGAATTTCTACTGGAGCTCTTAGCGACCTAGAGAAAGTTACAAAACAGGCACGGGCCATGGTAACGATTTACGGTTTGAACGACAAAATCGGAAACGTCACATATTATGATTCAACGGGGCAAAGTGAATACAATTTCTCCAAACCATATTCTGAAGATACGGCGATGACAATAGACAAAGAGATTTCTGCTCTCATAGAAAGTCAATATGATAGAGCTATAAAAATCCTCGAAGAAAACAAAGAAAAACTAAACCAACTTGCTGATATTCTGATAGAAAAAGAGGTTATATTTAAAGATGATTTGGAAGCCATTTTTGGTAAACGAAAATTCGATTCCAACTTACAGGAAGTAACGGATTTGTAATTCTTTCATACTACGATATTTTTTCAAAAATCTTAATTCAAAACTGCTTTTGAATTAAGATTTTTTTATCTTTGGATGTTTTCATAGAAATTTTATTCACGAGTACCTACTATATGAGTCTTTTTAGAAAATTTTTCGGCTCCGGAAATGATTCTTCTGAAGAAGAAAAGCTAAGCGAATTCAATGCCCAGCAAGCCTATCTTTCTGCACCGGCCGATGAAAAATTTATGCTTAATTTCAAAAAAAACGGAGGCAAATTCCTTTACTGTGAAAATCTCAATGAAGTAAAAGATCATTTCGAACACATCCTCGAAGAAAATGACTGGTTTGAGTCTGAAGCTATGTGTTTCGAGCCGAAGCTTTTCCCCATGTTAGACGAAAATAAATTGACATACAAAAATACAAGCAATCCCAAGTTTTTGTTTGCAAGTTGCGAAAACCTGATTGCAGATGAAGGTTCTATTTTATTTTCTTCCAATCAAATTAAACAAAACAAGCCCAACGATTTACCGGCTAATATGGTAATTCTGGCTACAACGAGTCAAATTCTCGAAAGCAAAAGCGATGGTCTTCGTGCCATCAAAAGAAAATACGACAAAGACTATCCTACTAATATCACTACCATTAAATATTTCGAAAAAGCGAAAGAGGAAGACTTCCTACAATACGGAAGTGCTGCCAAAAATCTGTATTTACTTCTTCTAGAAGACCTCTAAGATGAATGAAACTCTCACAAGAGCACTTTCTGGCCTTTTATATATCATTATATTAATTTCGGCGACGTTATTCCTAAACAGTTTTTTGATTTTGTTTGGAATACTTCTTTTGATGAGCGTTTACGAGTTTTGCGGACTAATCAAAATCAATAAAAGCATTCCCTTAGTCGCAAGTATTTGTCTATTTGTGTTTTGTGTTTATTTTGTTTCGAATGCCGCAGCAAATTTAATTCTGCTTTTTTTGTTTCTAATTAGTTCCTCGATGGCTACTCTATTCCTTTTTAGTCCAAAGAAACAGGAAGTTAATTTCTATGAAAAATATATTTATTTGTACGGTTATATCAGTATTTCATTTATTCTACTAACCCAATTATCTCGAATAGATGGCCATTTCAATCCAAAGATTATTATTAGTCTTTTCATTTTGATTTGGGTAAATGATACAATGGCGTATGTAGTTGGCAAATCCATGGGAAAAACCAAACTATTCGAAAGCGTTTCTCCAAAAAAAACTATTGAGGGATTTGTCGGTGGACTTACTTTTTCGATATTGATTAGTATTTTATTAGCCCAATACTACGTTGCACAACCAATCCTTTCTTGGATTATTATTGCATTGATTGTAGGTGTCTTTGGAACTATGGGCGACTTAATTGAATCTAAATTCAAAAGAATTGCGGGAGTAAAAGACAGCGGTAGGATTATGCCCGGACACGGCGGCATATTGGATCGCTTGGATAGTATTATATTTGCAGGACCTTTTGTATTTTTGTTTTACCAAATATTAAATTATGTTTCATAATTTAAGTATGGTAAATTCACACCACAACATATAGTCTAAAATAATACAAATTATTAAAAATCAATCACTTATAAAAAAATAGATTTTTAATAAAAAACTTTTAATAGACACACCAATAGACACACTATTTCCATATCTTTGATTATTAATTATTTAATAATTCATTCAATGACATCAAAAGTTATATTAAAAAAGAAAAACACTTCTGACCCCTTTGGTTATTTAGGTATAAGATACTTTAATGGTAGAGGTGAAAAGAAAGTTATAAGTTTAGGTGAGAGATTAACAGAGGATAATTTTGATAAGTTCTTTGATAGTGAGTTTAACTTATTCAAGAAAACTACTTTAATAGATTATAAACTATTAAACAATAAGATTACAGAAAAGATTAATGATTTTTCAATCTTTGATACCAAAAACTCTAAAAAACACACACAATCATTCTTAACTTATTTTAGAGATTATTTAGAATTAATACCCAACCCACAAACAAAGAATAGTTATTCAGTTGGATTAAAGAAATTAGAAGAGTTTAAGACACACAAAAAGTATAATGATATATTGTTTAGTCAAATAGACAATACCTTTGTTATAGAGTTAAAAAACTACTTCTTATCAAAGTTATCCCCAAACACTACAAAACAATACCTCATCATTATTAAAACTATATTAAACTTATCTAAAAGAGATGGATTATATAGTGAGAGATTTAATTATTTTTCTAAACTAAACATAAAAACAACTTATTCAAATAAAAAGATTTTAAGTGAGAGTGATATACAGATTTTAAGAGAAATGACACCTTACACAAAAGAGAGTGATTACAAAGAGAAGAACAAATACTATGACACAAGAAATATGTTATTATTCTCTATGTTGAGTTCAGGATTGAGAGTAAGTGATTTATTCTTAATTAGAAATAAAGACTTTAAGAATGACCATATAGAAATCATTACTAAAAAAACTTCATTATCTATGAGAATACCATATAATGACAAATTAATTGGTTTGTTATTAGATATACACAACCTATATGATTTGACTTTACCAATGGGAACAGGTTATTATGGAATACCTCAATCTGGTGATAATTTTAAAGAAGTTAGAAAAACAAAGAACAAAACATATAATTTAAAACATCTTTTAGAACACATAAAAACATTACCTCCAAATGATTTTTTATTCAAAGATTTTATGAGTTTAGAACCTTCTTTAAATAAATATAACAAGGTAAAAGAAATGACACAAGAACAAAATAGTTCTATTAATAGATTGAGAGGAAATTACAATTATTGGTTAAAAGAAATGATTAAACACTATGACTTTGAAATAGAACAAATAAGTTCTCATACTGGTAGATATAGTTGGACAAACTTATTATTAAATATAGAAGGTGTCAATCTTGTTCAGATCCAAAGGTCTCTTGGTCATAAAAGACTTTCCACAACAGAGTCCTACATTGAGAAGAACTTTGGTTTAGATAAGATGGAAATAATTGGAAATATGTTAAGTGATAAGTTAGAGATTTAAATCATTTTTAAAAAACAAAACCTTGAATAATTATTCAAGGTTTTGTTTTTTAAAAAGTCAAACTATCATAAACATTGTGAATTTCTTGTTCTCTAATCCCCAAGTATCTTTTTGTAATACTCATACTTGAATGACCAAACAATTCCATTAATAAAACTAAACTTTCATTTGAGTAGTTATTTACTTCCATCACTCTTCTACCAAGTGTTTTTCTAAAAGTATGTGTTGAAACATTACCATCAATTTTTATTCTATACTTTTTTACTAACTCTTTAAGTTTTACATTCACATAAGATTTGTCAATTGATTTAGTTCCATACTTGTTAATGAATATAAGTTGATTTAAGTTAGTTATATTAGATTTTGAAATAATCCTACTAACAATTTCTTTTAAGTCTTTATTCACTTTAATACTTCTTTGTTTTTTTGTTTTCATTTCTCTCAATGTAAAAGTTTCATTACTTAATAAGTCTGAATATGTAAGACTTAATAAGTCAGAAATTCTTACCCCAGTAAATACACCAATTGAAATTAAAAGACAGAATTTGTAATTCTCATCTTTTTCTAATCTTGTGATTAATGAAATGAAATCATTCCATTCAATATATGTAGTAGTTGTATTTTGTCCTTTGATACTCATAATTTCTATTTGTTATTATTATGATACAAATTTAAGGATATAACTTATACTTACCTAATAAAAATGACAAAAGTATAAGTTAAAATAGTAAAAAATATATAACTACTTGATTATCAATACTAACCTCCTTATACTTTTGTCAAAAGTATAAGGAGATAATGATAATAAATATTTTTATTACATTTGTATAAATTAAAAAAGAATATTTATGGAATTTAAAAATGAAACTTCAAAAATAAGATTTGAAGAAAATAAATTATTAACTGAAAATAATAATTTAATATTCAATACCAATGACACAAAATACTTAACTATTAATTATGATAAAATTAAAGGTTATAGTGTTTTTTCATATAATAGAATTCCTTATTTGATCTATATTTTTGCATTTTTATTTGCAATCCAAATTGGGAAAAAAGTAGAAATATGGGAAGGTGCAAATGGTAGTCCATCTGACTATAGGGGTTATACTCATTATGAAGAAAGAACTACAACCCAAAAAATTGGTATGGGTTTAGTTACCTTAGGAATAATTGGATTTGGAATTTATTTTTCTAAAAGATATGGTGGATATTATAATTTAAAAATCAAACATTTTGAAGGTAAAAATAAAGTTTCTAAAATCTTTACTTCCAATTCTATGGAAGAGATAAATGAAATTAAAAATGAAATTCAATCAAGACTAAAATAATAAATAAATTTATATATAAAAAAGGATTTTTTAAGTCCTTTTTTATATATAAATATCACTCCCAATTAGAGTAAATGATAAGGTAAGTGAAATTAAAATTATTTAAAATTTTAATGATAAGTTAATATAAGTTTTATTAATTATATAAATTCCTCTACTTACTCTTTTGAAATATTCTGTATATCCACCTGGATTTCCTTCACAATGTTTACTTATGAAAGAAGGTGATTTCAATAATAGATTGTCACAAAATTTATTAATGTCTCTTACAGAGAAAGATTTTTCTCTTAAAGTAGAGTTTTGGATAATTTCAAATAATAAAGATTTTCTT
>CANGUP010000102.1 GCA_947457105.1 Flavobacteriaceae bacterium | reverse complement strand
GAATGCTTATCAAGAAAATTCTAAAGCTAAAGTAGAAGATTTATTTTCTTATTTTCAGATGCTTACCGAAGCTACATTGAATGATGATTTGAAGAAAGAGGTAGTTAAAAACATCAATTTATTATTTCAAAATCCCAATTCAATGGTGATTGATTTTACTTCGGATTCTTTTGATAAAATTACTTTACAACAGTTTATTCAGAAGCTTTTAATTTCTGAACCTATTTTATTTTCAGTTTCAGATGAAAGTAGGTACGATTCTGTAGAATATCAAAGTTGGAAAACCGGATATACTGTTTCAAGAACAAAATCAGGTATAGTTACTAAGACTAAAATTGTTCAAAAAGTATATTTTTACGAAACTCCAAAAATGTTTGGAGAAGAAACTAAAATGGTTTTTTCTACACTTCTAGGTGAAATGTAATTACTTAATGTTTCTCAATGCTTCACGTTGACTTAAAGGTTTTAAATTGGTTGAATTTACATATTCTGAAACTCCACTTGGATTAAAACGACTGTAATCTCTCAAAGCCCAACCAATTGCTTTTTGAATAAAAAACTCTTTCGATTCTTTATGTTTTTCACATTCTGATTTTAGTAAATCGAAATTGGTTTTTTCTTTATAACTCAACTGAAAAATAATAGCACTACGATTCAACCACATATTATTTGAATTCGAAAAGTGTTCAATAACTTCATAAGTTTCATTTGGAAATTGTTTCAAATAGCCACCAAGCAAATATTTGGCAACAACATCAACCGAATCCCACCATGAATTTGTAATGATTAGATTTTCTATTAATTTAATATCCTCTAAAACATAGTTTTTCTTGAATTCTTTTACCAATAAATCTATAGCACATTGATGAAATTCTCGTTCGTTTTTATTGAATAATTCCCAAGCAATTGTTCTGAAATTTGCTTTTATTTCAGATTTGTATTTTTCGTAATTCTCTTTAAAAATTGCTCTTCTTTCTTCGGTTTTTATTCCTAAGAAAGAGAAATTATTTTTCATATAATTCTCCATCGGAATGGCTAGTTCTCGATTGGCTTTTTGATGTAAATCTTGTCCTAAATTTTGTATAAAATTCATTCTAATTCTTTTAATTTCTCTTCACAATGACTTCGTAACTCTTCAAAAAACAAAGTAAATTCTTCCTCAAATTCGGTATAAAACTCTTGAATTTCTTCAATCGATTCTTGCATATTGACGCGATGTTTTGTTCGATAATCCATTTGAAATAAAATTATTTCTAAGCCATCTAATGACGCGTAACTTACTAACCAATTTCGAGCCATCATATAAGGTAACATTCCTTTCGTTTTTTCTGTTAGAATGTCGTAATTATATTGAAGTAATTTGTAGAATTCATCAGCATAATCTTCTAATTTTTCATCAGAATACTTGTGCCAATTTTTAGCTAAAAAATGATCATAGACTATATCCATAATCACACCTGAATAATGTCCATATTTTTCGTGTAATCTATGCTTACTTTTACGATAAATTGGATGAGCATCAGTAAAAGTATCAATGTAACGATGCAAAAGAATACCTTTCCGAATTTCATCAGGATAATCCATATAATGATGCCCACGAACACTATCAGCCATAAAATTTCCAATTTTAAGCAAATTGTTGTTTCCAGAAAGGTAAATGTGAGCTAGGAAATTCATTTGACCAAATTAGTTATTTTAATTAGAATTTCAAATTAGTATATTTGTACTTCCAAATCTATTATTTAATATCTAAAATCTAATATTTAAAAATGACATTAATAAAATCAATATCAGGAATTCGTGGAACCATCGGTGGAAAAGTAGGTGATAATTTAACTCCAGTTGATGCCGTAAAATTTGCTTCAGCTTATGGAACGTTTCTGAAAAATAATAGTTCAAAAGAAAAACTAACCGTTGTAATTGGTCGTGATGCCAGAATTTCAGGTTCGATGATTCATAATTTGGTTCAAAATACATTAATCGGATTAGGAATAAATGTTATCGATTTAGGGCTTTCTACAACACCAACTGTTGAAGTGGCTGTTCCTTTAGAAAAAGCGGATGGCGGTATAATTTTAACAGCTTCTCATAATCCAAAACAATGGAATGCTTTGAAATTATTGAATGAAAAAGGCGAGTTTTTAAATGGTGCTGATGGTGCAAAAATTTTAGAAATTGCAGAAGCAGAAGCCTTTGATTTTGTTGATGTTGATTCGTTAGGCGAAATCACGACCAACGATTCTTATATGGATATTCACATTGATGAAGTTCTAGATTTGCCTTTGGTTGATTCTGATTTGGTAAAAACCAAGAAATATAAAGTAGTTGTAGATGCAGTAAACTCTACAGGTGGAATTGTAATTCCGAATTTATTGGAACAAATGGGCGTTGAAGTGGTAAAATTATATTGCGAACCAAATGGTCATTTTCCACACAACCCAGAACCTTTGAAAGAACATTTGGGAGATATTTGTAAATTGGTTGTAGAAGAAAAAGCCGATTTCGGAATCGTGGTTGACCCAGATGTTGACAGATTGGCTTTTATATCAAATGATGGCGAAATGTTTGGAGAAGAATATACTTTGGTAGCTATTGCTGATTATGTTTTGAGTAAAACACCAGGAAATACGGTTTCTAATATGAGTTCGTCTCGAGCATTGAGAGATATTACAAACAAGCATAACGGAAGTTATCAAGCAAGTGCTGTTGGCGAAGTAAATGTGGTGGAATTGATGAAAGCTACAAATGCTATAATCGGTGGTGAAGGAAACGGCGGAATTATTTATCCAGAATTACATTACGGAAGAGATAGTTTGGTAGGAGTAGCGTTGTTCTTAACTTATTTAGCAAACCAAGACAAAACAGTTGCCGAACTAAGAGCAAGTTATCCGCAATATTATATGAGTAAAAACAAAATTGAATTGACACCTCAAATTGATGTAGATTCCATTTTAGTCGCAATGACTGAAAAATACAAAAATGAGGAAATCAACACAATAGATGGTGTGAAAATTGATTTTGCTACTGAATGGGTTCATTTAAGAAAATCTAATACTGAACCAATTATCAGGATTTACACAGAAGCTCCTACTCAAGCTGAAGCTGATAAATTAGCAATTAGAATTATTGATGAAATAAAAGCTGTGGCTGGAATTATTTAGTCATTCCTTAAAAAGCCACTATTTTAAATTTCGATTAAAATAGTGGTTTTGTTTTTATTGAAAAGTTGAACAATAATTCTAGTCATAAAATAATTTGTTCTTTTGTTTTGATTAAACCTGAGCTATAGATTGTATCCAATTCCTGCTAGTAGTGCATTATTGACATCTCCAGCCACACCTTTAAGAAAGTTTAGTCCTAAAGAATGATTTCTTTTTAAGTGTGATATTGTAGGTTCAATAACAGCTTTGGCTTTAAATCTTTTCTAGCTACTTCTTGTTTATATTTTGCTTTTTCTTTACTGTTTTTTGGAATTAATATCTGAGTAGTTCCAACTTGGGTATGTCCTCTAAAACCTCTATTAGTACTAGCAATTTAAGGTCTTGTCCCTCCAATATTCATCCTTACTCTTAATATAAATTTTCGAACTCAACTTCCATTTTATACCAAGAAATCTCCGGTGCTCATTTTACCAGTGGATGCCCAAGGTTAATAAGGTCTGTAAGCCTAGTTTTGAATAAATTTTACTGTAAATAGGGTTTTATTTTACCTAACATATTGCCACTTTTTTATACTCTAATATACACTTTTTGGCAATTTTACTTAACCATTTTTGATAGTTATTATTCACAAATTATTAACAATAAATATGTTGTGTTTTTTAAGGGATGACTAGTTATTAAAACTATTTTGATTGTAAAAAAAAAAGAGAACCATGTTAGTTCTCTTATTATATATCGGTATAAATTTTTAAATTTTTAAATCATTAGTAACAGGTTCTTTTGCCATAAACAGATAATATATACCCACTAAAATAAAAGGGATACTTAACCATTGTCCTGTTGAAAATAATCCAAGATATTCTTCAAATCCTTTTTGACTTTCTTTTACATATTCTACTACAAAACGCACAGTCCATAAAAGAATTAAGAAAAGTCCGAAAAGGAATCCTTGTTTTTCGGCTGTTTTGGTTTTCCAATATAAGAATAGAAGTATGAAAAACACAAAAATATAGGCAAAAGCTTCATAAAGTTGTGCAGGATGACGGAAAGGAATAGCATTTAATATTTCAATATATTTTGGGTTATTTTGAATCATATCAAGTGCCATTTTTTTATCTATTACATTAGTGATGTCATAATAATTATTTTTTTTCCAAAATTCTTCTTCTTGTATGAACTTGACTGCAAATGGATTATTTGAAGTTGATATTTTCCCATAGATTTCAGAATTAAAAAAGTTTCCAATTCTAACGAATATAGCGCCACAAGCTACAGGTATCACAACTCTATCTAAAACCCAAAGTAAAGGTTTGTTTACTACTTTTTTGCTGTAAAAGTACATTACAATAATTATTGAAATTGCTGCTCCATGGCTAGCTAATCCTGCAAAACCTGTAAATTCAAATTCGGGTCTAAATCGAAATGGGAGTAGTATTTCTTCTGGAAATTGTTTAAAATGATTCCAATCATAAAAAAATACATGTCCTAATCGCGCTCCAAATAATGTTGCTAAAACTGTCCAAACAAAAAGAGTATCTAATTTGTCTAAAGGTTCTTTTTCATTTATAAAAATCTTTTTCATGATGTACCAACCTAATCCAAAAGCAATTACAAACATTAAGCTGTAAAACCTCAAATTAAGTGGGCCAATGTGTATTCCCTCTGACGGATTCCAAATCATTTTTTGTGTTTTTTAATATGAATTTTATCAAAAATAGTAATTTTAAAATTACTTAATTCTAAAATTATGTTATTTATGAGTACATTTTTTTTCAGGGACAGGGTCATAACCAATTTTTCCCCATGGGTGGCAACTTAAAATTCGTTTAATTCCTAAATAAGATCCTTTTATCAATCCATGAATTTTTAATGCTTCAAGAAAATAACTGGAACAAGTAGGTTCAAATCGACATGTTGATGGAGTAAAGGGTGATATTGCTTCTTGATAAAACCGAATAAGTAGTACAAGAGGAAAAATAAATATTTTTTTCACCATTTGAATTTTGATTAAACACTAAAGGATGTTCCTTCTTTTCCGTCTTTTAGTTGAATACCAAGTGCTAATAATTTATCTCTAATTTCATCTGAAAGTGACCAGTTTTTATTTGCTCTTGCTTCATTTCGCATTTCAATTAGCATTTCGACAACACCTTCTAATTTGTCTGTATTAATCCCAGAAGATTTTTCATTTCTAATACCTAAAACTTCGAAAGTAAATTCCTCTAAAGTCTTTTTTAATAGTTCTAAATCAGATGAAGTTATTGATTCTCTTTTATCATTTAGCAGATTTACAAATCGGATTCCTTCAAAAAGTTGAGCGATTAAAATAGGAGTATTGAAATCATCATTCATTGCATCATAACAACTTTGGCTCCATGAAGAAATATCTAAAGTAGAAGAAGGACTTGTTTGAATATCGTTCAAAAGTTGAAAACCTTCCATCAATCTACTGAAGCCTTTTTCACTTGCTACCATTGCATCGTTAGAAATATCTAAAACGCTTCTATAGTGAGCCTGTAAAAAGCAGAAACGAACTACATTTGGGTGAAAAGGTTTTTCAAAAAAGTTATTTCCACCTTCAATCAGTTCCATTGGAAGAATATAATTTCCAGTAGATTTACTCATTCTTAAACCATTCATTGTTAGCATGTTTGTATGCATCCAATATCTTACTGGCGAAACTCCGTTACAAGCTTTTCCTTGTGCAATTTCACATTCGTGATGAGGAAATTTCAAATCCATTCCGCCACCGTGAATATCAAATTGCTCTCCAAGATATTTAGTACTCATTGCTGTACATTCAAGATGCCAACCAGGAAAACCTTCACCCCAAGGAGAGTTCCATCTCATAATGTGAGCAGGAGTCGCATGTTTCCACAATGCAAAATCTTGTGGATTTTTTTTCTCGTTTTGACCATCCAAATCACGAGTGTTTGCTAGTAATTCTTCAACATTCCTGTTGTTTAATTCACCATAATTCAAACCTCTTTTGTTATACTCTAAAACATCAAAATAAACCGAACCATTGCTTTCATAAGCGAATCCTTCATCTATTAATTTTTGAGTTAATTCTATTTGCTCAAGTATGTGACCAGTTGCTGTTGGTTCAATATTTGGAGGAAGAAAATTGAATAAATCCAATACTTTGTGAAAATCAACAGTATATTTTTGAACCACTTCCATGGGTTCTAATTTTTCTAATCTTGATTGTTTTACAAATCGATCATTTTCAATATCGCCATCATCTGTCAAATGTCCAGCATCAGTTATATTCCTAACATAACGAACTTTATAATCTAAATGTAAAAGGTATCTGTATATAACATCAAAACTCATAAAAGTTCTAACATTACCTAGATGTACATTGCTATATACAGTTGGTCCACAAACATACATTCCAATAGTGCCATCTGTTATTGGAGTGAAAATTTTTTTTTCTCCAGAAAGAGAATTATAAATTTTAAGTGTTTGATTTTTATAAAGTTGCATGTTGTGTTTATTGTTTTATTGATGTGTAAATGATTAGAGATCTAGAAATTTGTATCTAATTTTATGTAATCTAAAAATTCTCTTCTTACTATATCATCTTTAAATTTCCCTCCGAATTCAGCAGTTACAGTACTACTTTCTATATCTCTTATTCCACGAGAATTTACACAAAGATGTTTTGCATCAATAATACAGGCAACATTTTCTGTGTTTAAAACTTTCTGTAGCTCTTTAACAATCTGAATGGTTAATCTTTCTTGAACTTGAGGTCTTTTTGCAAAATAATCAACAACTCTATTCATTTTAGACAAACCAACAACTGTTCCATTTGAAATATAAGCAATATGAGCTCGTCCTACTATAGGTAGTAGGTGATGTTCACAAGTTGAATAAACAGTAATGTTTTTTTCAACTAACATTTCGTTGTATTTATATTTATTGTCAAAAGTAGAAGAACTTGGTTTTTTATTTGGATTCAAACCACCAAATATCTCTTTAACAAACATTTTTGCCACACGGTTGGGTGTGCCTTTTAAGCTATCGTCAGTTAGGTCCATTCCAAGAGTGAAAAGTATATTTTCGACATCTTTTTTTATTAATTCGATTTTCTCTTCATCCGTTTTATCAAACGCATCTTTTCTAAGAGGTGTTTGCTCATTAGTGGCAATATGATTGTTTCCGATTTCGTCGGCAAATTCTTCGTTATTGGTCATTTTTTAATAAGATTTTTTTAGCAAATTTTAATTGCAAAGATAAATATTATTGAATTATAATTAGCAATGTAAACTCTATTTTTAAAAATTAGAAATTTTAAGATAAATTTTCGTTAAATTTATGTATATTTCGCTCCTTAAAATGTATTATGCAATGAAAAGAAATACTCTAATTATATTGTTAAGTTGCCTGTTTATCAATGTTATAACGGCTCAAAATTTATTAGTTAATGGTAATTTTGAATCAGGTGGAATAGGTGTAGGATTTAATATCAATAGCACTGGATATAATTATATAGCAACTCCAACAGGTTCGACTTCTCCTGGTGATTATTCATTTGGAGGAAATCCGTTTCCTTATAATACTTCCAATTTTATTAGTGGTTTTGATCATACAACTGGTTTAGCATCTGGCAAAATGATGATTATCGATGGAAGTACAAATGGCGGTAACCCAAGTTTTTGGAAAGCTGGAAATTCTGGAGGTGGAGTTTGCGGATTAACTGTTGGAGCAACATATACTTTTCGTTATTGGGTAAAAACAATTTCAACAAATGTAACAGGGCTTTCGACACAACCAGATATTAGAGTAGTTTTTAATAATGCAACAGTTTTAACATCGCCACCAAGTTTTTTAGCACCTTTACCTGCTGCTGGATGGGAAATGAGAACTTATACTTTTACACCAACAAATGCATGTGTAAATATTGAATTAAGAAATTTTAATACAAATCCTGTTGGTAATGATTTTGCTATAGACGACTTGTCTTTAACACCACCTGCTTCACCATTGTCAATAACTTATTCTGCATTAAATACGTCATGTCCTGCATCTTCAGATGGATCTATCGCAATTTATGCTACTGGAGGGACACAACCTTACACTAGTTATTCCATAACAGGTCCTGTTTCACAAACAAATGCTTTAGGAATTTTTACAGGTTTACCTGCAGGTACGTACACAATATCAGCAACAGATAGCGCACCAACAACAGTTAGTCAATCAAACGTTGTTATTGCTAATCCAGTAAATCCTTTAGTAGTTTCTTCTAATACTAGTATATGTAGCGGAAGTAATACAACATTATCTGTTAGTGGAGGTTCAACCTATACTTGGACAGCATCACCAGCTGATCCATCATTGACAACTCCAAATAGTGCAACACCTACAGTTAGTCCTTCAGCAACAACAACATATACAGTAACTTCATCATTAAGTTCACCCAGAAGCTTAATTGTTAATGGAGATTTTTCACAAGGAAATAGTGGTTTTAGTACTGATTATCAATATCTAACATCAGCACCAGTGGTTGGAGTTCAAAGAGCTTATGGAATTGTTACCAATCCAAGTTCTTGGTTTACACCTTTTTCCACTTGTGGTGATCATACCACAGGAACAGGAAATATGATGGTTGTTGATGGTTCCAATTTAAATGCCGGAAATGATAGATTATGGAGTCAAACGGTTCCAGTTTCACCTGGTCAAAATCATACATTTAGTTATTGGATTCAAACAGTCGCAACACCAAATCCTGCACAAATAGAAGTTTTAATAAATGGAGTTTCTCAAGGAATTGGTTCAGCTCCAGCTATTTCAACTTGTGGAAATTGGACTCAATATTCATATGTTTGGAATTCTGTTGCAAGTAATATTGCACAAATCGTAATGTATAATAGAACTACTTCTGTTGCAGGAAATGATTTTGCAATTGACGATATTTCATTTACTACAAATGCTACTTGTTCTGTTACACGGTCAGTTACTGTTACAGTGAATACTTTAGCTTTAATTGTACCAGGTAATCAAATTGTATGTAATGGTACATTAATACCCTTATTGTCATTTCCAACTAACTTACCTGGAGCAACAGTATCTTGGACAAACAATAATCCACTATTGGCGATTGGAAGTGCTGGTCAAGGAAATTTAACTAACGTACTTGCAACTAATACAACCTCTGCTCCAATTGTAGCAACTATAACAGTTACAGCATCATTAAGTGGATGTACAGATGTTACTAATAGTTTTACCATTACGATAAACCCATCACCATCAGTTTTGGTTAACAGTCCTGTTAAATGTACTGGTGATACTACTCCGGTTTTAATTCAAGCTACACCTTCATTTGCTGGAACTTACAATTATGCTTGGACGGTTCCTGCAGGAGTTCCGGCTCCGGGTAACGTGCCTAGTTTTAATAGTGCAATTGCTGGAAATTATTCAGTAATAATTACTAATACAGCTACTGGATGTGTAAGTCAACCTTCAACAGGAACACTGACTTACATAACTAATTGTTGCCCAGATGAAATTACAATTGCTGCTCCAAACCCAGTTTTATGTAATGCATCTAGTTGTACCACAATTTCAGCATCATATATTGATATTAAAGATACTACATCTTATACGGTTGCATCTATTCCTTATGCTCCTTTAGTTCCATTAGGAAATCCAGGAACTTCATTGTGTGATAACGATGATGCTTATTCAGCAATAACACCAATGCCATTTGATTTTAGTTTTTATGGAAGTTGTTTTGATTCTTTTCAATTGAGTACTAATACTTATTTAACATTTACTGCTGATAATCCCAATTGTGCAGGTGGTAGTCCATGGAGTTTTACACAAACAATTCCAAATTTATTTGCAGCGGTACCTGAATTTAGAAATTCTATCTACTTTCCAATGCAGGATACCGATCCTTCTGTTGCAACTCCAGCAGCTACACCGATAGATGTAAGGTATATTGTGGATGGTGTTGCTCCATGTAGAAAATTAATTGTAAATATAAAAAATATGCCATTGTTTTCATGTGGAACTGCACAAGGTCTGCAAGAGAGTCAATTGGTTTTATATGAATCAACTAATATAATAGATATACATGTTAAAAAAAGAAGTTTTTGTGCAACTTGGAATGGTGGAAGAGGGGTAATTGGACTAACAGGTCAGACTGCTGCAGAGGGAATTGCTGCACCTGGCAGAAATACAGGTCAGTGGATTGCAAATGATGAATCATGGAGATTTTCTCCATCTGGTCCTTCTTTGACTTCATTCAGATGGTTACAAAACGGAAATCCAATTGGAACAACTCCTACAATATCTGTTTGTCCATCGGTTACAACCACTTATACTGCGGAGGTTAGATACACTCAATGTAATGTGCCTGGACCACCAGCAACT
>CANGUP010000101.1 GCA_947457105.1 Flavobacteriaceae bacterium | reverse complement strand
GCTATTTCTAACGGACTGCAAATGTAGGCATTTTATTTTTTAATCAAAATATTTTTTATAAAAATTTTAATTAAATATGAGTTCTAATTTTTTCTTTTCTTTTTACTAATAATCGTTCTAAAGATTCTGCTGATAATTCAACGGCTTCTTCAAAAGTTTTACATTGTTTTTTTACTAAAAAATCGTCTCCTGGAACGTGAATTTTTACTTCGACAATTTTATTTTCTTTATCACTTGTATTTTCTACTTTCAAAAAAACATCTGAAGAAACAATTTTATCGTAATACTTTTCTAATTTATCCATTCTTAGTTGAATAAAATCTATTAGCTTTCTATCAACTGTAAAATTTACTGCATTTATATTTACCTTCATAATTTTTAAAATTAATGGTTACACTTTTAATTTATTTTTGATTCCTTGGATGCGAATTCCCATACACTTTTTTTAACTCTGCTAAACTATTGTGCGTATATACTTGGGTAGAAGCCAAACTTGAATGACCTAATAACTCTTTTACAGAATTTAAATCTGCTCCATTGTTTAACATATGAGTTGCAAATGTATGACGTAATATATGCGGACTCCTTTTTACCTTCTCGGAAACATTACTAAAGTAATAATTTATTAATCGATATACAAATGAATCATTTAATTTAACTCCTTTTAACATTAAAAAAAAATGTTCCTTATCTTTAATATCCTCTATTTTAGTTCTTTCAAATAAATAACTTCTGATTTGTTTAGATATAATTGGCAAAATTGGAAGAATTCTTTCTTTGTTTCTTTTCCCTAATACTTTTAGCGTATTGTTTGATAAATCAACATTTTGCATTTTTAAATCGATTAGCTCTACTCTTCTTATGCCTGTAGTATAAAAAAGATCTATTATCAATTTATCTCTAATTCCGTCAAATCCTTCTGGATAAGTAAGCTGATTTAGAACTTGGTCTAGTTCTTTTTCGGAGAATGGAATTTGAATTTTTTTTGGTGTTTTTAATGATTTATGTTTTAAAAGTGGACTATTTTCTATTTGTTTTGTCTTTAATAAAAACTTGTAGAATGATTTTAAGGAAGAAATTTTTCTATTTACCGAACTATTTGAAATATCATTATCGACCATTGACACTATCCAGCTTCTAATCATACTATAATTTACATCTTCTAGTTTTTCGGTATCAAAATTTTCTATTAAAAATTCTTTAAAAAAAAACAAATCATTTACATAAGCATTGACTGTATGTAAAGAATAATTCTTTTCCAGTTGAAGATAGTCTTGAAATGCTTTTAAATTATCCATTAATGATTAGGGATTTGAAAAATAAAAAAAACCGCTAGTAACAAAGTTATGAAACTTTATTGACTAGCGGTTGTATTTTTATTCTAAAAATTAATTAACTTTCTAATGAGTCTCTTAAGTTTTGAATATACGCTGCTTTTTGAACTTGTGCTCTTTTTACAACAGAAGGTTTTATGAATGCTTGACGTGCACGTAACTGACGAACAGTTCCTGTTTTATCAAATTTTCTTTTGTAGCGCTTTAATGCTCTATCGATATTTTCTCCGTCTTTAATTGGTATAATTAACATAATCTAGACACCTCCTCTCATTTAGTGGTGCAAAAGTAGTATTATTTTTGATATCTGAAATAGAATTGTGTATTTTTTTTAGCCCAGATAGAAACGGTTATCCTTTTTTGATAAAATTGTAGTTTTTCATATAAAAAAAGAGCGACCAACGGAAACTCCTTTATTTATATATAGAAAAACACAATTATATTAAAAAGATAATAGTGTATAGCTGGATTAGCTACTAAACTTAATAATTACTATTTCTTTTCTGCTGGTTTGTAATTTTGGTTATCGATAATCATTTTGGACAAAATTTCTTTCAAAATTTCAGATGTTCCTCCACCTATTGGTCCAAGGCGACTGTCTCTTAACAATCTTGCCATAGGATATTCTTCCATATAGCCATAGCCTCCTAACATTTGAAGACAGCTATAAATAGTTTCGTCGGCAACTTTGGTTGATTTAAGTTTTGCCATAGTAGCTTCTTTTACTACGTATTCACCTTGATTTAATCTTGCTACAGCAGCATAATTGAAAATTTTGCAATGTTCAACATCTGTCGCATGCTCTACCATAGTGTGACGTAATGCTTGAAATTTATTGATTTTTGTTCCAAAAGCCTCACGCTCGGACATGTATTTTATTGTGTAATCAATTGCGTATTCTGCTCTTGCGTGTGCATTAATTGCCATAATTAATCGTTCTAGCGCAAAGTGCTCCATAATATAAGGAAAGCCTTTACCTTCTAAACCCATTAAATTTTCGGCTGGAATTTCGACATTATCGAATGCAATTTCGGCAGTATCGGAAGCTCTCCATCCTAATTTATCAAGTTTAGATGCGGAAATTCCGTTTAGATTGGTGTCAACCAAAAATATACTTATTCCTTTATTCCCTAATTCTGGGCTTGTTTTGGCAGCAACTACGTAATAATCCGCATAAACTCCGTTAGTAATAAAGGTTTTTGAACCATTAATCAAATATTTATCACCTTTTTTGATAGCTGTAGTTCTCATTCCGGCAACATCGCTACCACCAAAAGGTTCTGTGATACATAATGCACCAATTTTATCACCTGAAATACTTGGAGCTAAATAGTCTTGTTTGATTCGCTCGTCTCCTTCTGCGTTTAAGTGCGTCATAGCTAAATATGCGTGAGCCCACATAGCAGCTGCAAAACCTGAAGATTTTATTTTTTGAAGTTCTTCTAGAAAAATTACTGTATAGAACAAATCTAAGTTCAAACCTCCATATGCCTCTGGATAATTGATTCCGAAGAAACCCATTTCACCGAATTTTTTCCAGATAAAGCGTTCTATCGTTCCTGATTTTTCCCATTTTTCAATATGAGGTACTACTTCTTTTTGCAAAAAATCTTGCAAACTCTTCCTGAATAGTTCGTGTTCTTCTGTGAAATATGTTGAATTCATATTGATAAGCAATTTTAAAAAATGTTGATTTATTTTAGAATTCCAAATATAAGGCAATTATTTTTATTTTATCAACAGGAAAAGCCTTTATATTTGTTAAATCCTCAATTTTTAAATCGCCATTCATACTTCTGTAAGTTACAATATTTTTAGAAATTGGGTATTTGAAGTATGGAAACTGACCTAATTCCTTGATTGAAGCATTATTAATATTGATTTTCTTGGGTTTTGGATTGACAATTTTGAAACTTTGATTGAGTTTTTCAATAACTTCTGGGGACAATCCCCAAACATCATTCATTTGTTCCATTGAAACAAAGTCACCAAAAACTTCTTTTTGCTTTAGAATTCTATCCGAAATGGCATCACCAATTCCATAAACTTTCATCAAATCCTCTTTAGTTGCTGAGTTGATATCGAGAACGACTATCTTTTTTTCTTTCTTTTCGTACATGTTTTTTGAATAATCTACCCAATCGTTATTAGTATTTTGGTTGGAATTCTTTTTATTAACCCAATCTGGAAACTTGAAATAAGGAGAAATTGCATTTAGAAGTGAATCGGAAATCCCTGTAACTTTTTGAAATTCTTCAGGTGAATTTGCAAACTTACCTTGTTTCCTAAAAGCCAATAAACGATCTATTTGCTCAACAGACATTCCTAATTTGTGTCCTTTAAAATCAGTTATGAAGTTTGGATTAAATGGATAGATTTTATAAGTTGTTTGTGGCTTTTCAGACTTTAAAGAATCAATATTACTTTGTAAAGAAAGCCAATTTTGTTTTTCTGTAGTATTTTCATCATCATTTGAAAAATCTAAAAAGTAACTTCCTAATTGCAATCCTATGATTATAATGAATAGCAATAGAATTCCTTTTCGTTGGTCTTTCGAAAAATGGAATAATGATTTTATGTAATTGTTGTTTTCCAAAATTTATAAATCAAAAACTGATGTTCTTTTTGCCCTAACTAAATCTTTTAGTTTAATCCAAAATGCTAACGTTAAATAAACTCCGAAACCTAAACCAACAGTTACAAAAGAAATGTAAATAAAAAACAAGCGCACATTGGTAGCCCTCATTCCTAATTTATCAGCTAATCGTGATGAAACGTGAAAACCATGTTTCTCAAAAAAATAGCGTATGCTAGTTATCATTTTTTAATTTTTTAATAGTTCCAAACCTATGGAACATTGCAAACACTTTTTATGATTACAATATTCATTTTTCAATTGCAAAAGAGATTGCGTTTGAAATGCATTTGTAGATTTGATTCCAAAAGTAGTAAACTTTTCAATAATTGTGTTTTTCTCTGGTAGAATATTTGACAGCAAATCAATTAAAAATTCAGAATTATCTTTTCCTTGGCTGTTTGCAAATGCAAATTGAATTGGGATAATTGTATTTGTAATCAATAAATCAATAAAAGATTTAGATAATGCTTTTTCTTTTTTGGAACTTGGTTTATCAAAATTATAATGCGTTTTCCAATAATCGCTTACAGAAATATTGAAAATTTGATAAATCTCTTGAATTGTTTTTGCTTCAATTATCTTAGAAAATAAATTTCTTTGTTGATGATAGAGCATCGCTAATTGAGCCAAACGAATGGTTGGAAAATTATCTGGTCTGTGTTTGAAAAACTGAACTGGAGCTATTGCGGGTTTCTCTAATTTATATTTTAATGCAATATAATCAAACCAAGACTTTAGTTCTTTTGAATAATTATCCTCTGCATTTATTGTAATCATATCGGCTTGGCCAAAAAGCAAGGCTTCCAAATACTTTACTTCTAAAGCTTCTTTTCTAATGATAGGAAACGTGATTGACTTTGCTACATTAAAAAACATTTCACCATTGGTATTCAAACCAAAATTCTTAGCCAACATACAAAACAAAACTGCTTCCCAATCGTTTTCTGTTTCTTGTAACAATTGTTGAATTGGACTAGATTTTCTTTCTAATCTTTCAAAAAATAATCGTTCTTGCCAATTGGAAAAAACAAAACTTGGAACTTTCTCAATTTGATTTTCGCAATAAATCCATGATTTTTGAGCTATGAGTTGGTGATATTTATTTAATTCTTCTTTGGATACATAATTTTTTAGTTCCAAAACAGGAATTTCAGAATTGTCTTTTCTAAAAATTGGCGTGTCGTTTTCCCAAACAACGTGTAGAATTACATTATTATAATTATCATCTTTTTCGTGATGATGCACATACCAATCGGAAGATTTTAAATGGATTTCAATATTTCCGGCCCATTTTTGATTATCAATTACTACTTGAGCATTGAAAAAATCAGGTCCTGCTTGTTGAATGTATTGTCCGAAGTTTATTATGGTTATAACTTCTTCGTTTGTGGTTTTTAAATTGGTAAAGTCCAATTTCTTGTACAACCAAATGTAGTGTAGAAAATCTTCTTTCATAAAATAGTATCTGTATGGCCTTGAAGGCACTAAAGTACTTTTTTGATTTGAATTACACAAATTTCGGAAAATTAAATTTGTAAACATATATTTGTAAAACAAACAACACATCATGAAACCACTTTTTATATTTACTATTTTATTATTTTCCTCATTTACATTTAGTCAAACGAATTATAAGATAACTTACACTCGAACTTCTAATGGAACTTTGGTTGAAAATCAAGATCCAATAATAGCTTACTCTAACGAAATTTTTACTAGAGTAATTTCAAAATCAATTGATGAAAATAAAAATATTTATCCTTCTGAATTTTTCAATTTGGATAGAAAATCGAATACAATAATCCAAATTGCTTATTTAAACTCGGATAATTCTATTGTAACAAAAGACAGCATTTCACTTATAAAACAATCGTTTGAATTAATTGATGAAACTAAAAAGATACTTGGTTACAATTGCAAAAAAGCCAAAACCATAATTAACTCAAACACTATTGAGCTTTGGTATACCAATGATTTAAAAGTAAAAGGAGCGCCAACTCAACTTGGACAAAATTTAGGACTAGTTTTAGAATTGGTGCGTAATGGAAATTTTGTTATTTCTGCATCTAAAATAGAACAACTAAAAAAGTTTCCTATAATTCCAAAAAATGAAATTTCAGAAAAAACAGTTGATTTATTAACTTATAGGGATTTAGTTTGGAAAAGTAGGTTTACGACGATTCCTATTTTTAAAGAGGAAATCATTAATTTTTCGGATGCTTCTAAATCAAATGATAGTATTTTGAGATTTGCTAACGGGACTATTATTTTAAGAAAAGTAAAGATTCCTTCTATTGAGAAAGGAAGTCAGGTTTTTGTTGATGTTACAGAGCAATCTAATGGCGATGCTTATGACAGAACTGGTTCTGTATTTATGATTCCGATGGATAAAAAAGTTTCTTTTTTGGATGGTTTGAAAAATGGTGCTAAGACATTACCAGTCTATGAAAATGGAAATGGAAAACAATATCAAGGCGTTGTTTCTACAGATGATTACTCATCATTGATTGAATTGATGCGCTTTTTTACACCATTTGGAATTAAACAATATAATTCACTACAATTAAAAGATAAAATTTGGGAAGAAAAAGTAAGTTACCGTCAGGATATTTCTGAATTGACTGCGGCTTTAAATAATAAAGAAGTTTATATTGGAACTTTTATCGGAAATTATGATAAAGGTGGTCACAAAGTAAGTGTAAATTTGACGATTCATCCAGAGGAAAATGGAGTTAGTAAAGCTTCTAATGTAGTATCTATTTTCAATACTACTAATGTTATGGAAATGGCTGGGCAAGAATATGGAACTATGTTTAATTCTGATAAAGGTTTGGTTGTGAACTTTAAATTGGATAAAGATTTAAAAAATGTAAGACTTAGATACATTACAACAGGTCATGGTGGATGGGAAAATGGTGATGAATTTGTACCAAAGAAAAACACTTTGTTATTGGATGAAAAGGAAGTTTTTCATTTTACTCCTTGGCGAGAAGATTGTGGTTCTTACCGTTTATACAATCCGGCTTCTGGAAATTTTCCTAACGGATTATCTTCTTCAGATTATAGTCGTTCAAATTGGTGTCCGGGAATGGTTACCTATCCAGTTTATATTGATTTGGGTGATTTGAAAGCCGGAAATCATACTTTGCAAGTGAAAATTCCGCAAGGCGCGAATGAAGGAAGTAGTTTTAGCGCTTGGAACGTTAGCGGTGTTTTAATTGGAGAATAATTTCAAACACGAATTTCACGAATTTTCACAAATTAAAAAGTACTTAAAGTTTGCGTAGTTCAGAGGCTTTTATGGTGATTACTTTTCCGTCACGCATAATAACGACTGATTGATTTTTTTCGATTTTCGATTGTATCATTCGTTCTGAAGATAATTTTAAACCCTTCAGAACTTTGGAAATAAATTCTGTATGACTTTCTTTTTTTTCTTTCATCTTAACTAATATTAGAATTTAACAAAATCCAAGATTCATTATTTGCGATTATTGCTTCAGATTGAATACCTTCTGCAATTAATTGTGGTATCTCATCGGAGTTATCAAAAACTGCCCAATCGTTACACAAAGGTAAATAAATTTTAAACAAGTTTTCAATTCCTCTTTTATATCTTCTTGCAATAACATTATTTGGAATGTTATGTCCTCCTTCTGAAACTCTAATTGCTACTCGGTTTATAGCCATTTCTATACTTGGTAGCCAAAAGAAAAGTAGTTTAATAGTAAATCCTAAATCTTTAGCTTTTAGCAATCTTTGTTTGTAGGTCTTTGTTGATAGTGTAGTTTCAAATGCAAAACTTTCATCAGAATTCAACAATACATCAATCCTTTCAAGCATTATCCTTCCAGACTCAAAAGCAACTTTCTCTGGTTGAAAAGGTGATAATCCTTTAGCAATTTCATCTGCATTTACAAATTCTTTACAATTCAAAATTTCAGGTAGAATGGTGTAGGAAGCTGTAGTTTTTCCAGCACCATTACAACCTGCAATTATGTAAATATTTTTATCCTTCAATTTCTATTTTATAGAGCCAATTATATCGTACTTAGTAATGATATGATGTTTTCCATTTCCTAAATCTACCAGAACAGCTTGATTGTCTTTTGTGAAAAGTTTGGAAACTTCTTCAATTGGTGTTCCTAATTTAACTATTGGATAAGGTTTGCCCATAACTTCTTTTATAGGTTTATCGGCAACATTTTTATCTGAAACGTAGCTTTGAAACAAATCTGATTCGTCTACTGAACCTACAAATCCATTAATATCTATTACTGGAATCTGAGAAATTTTAAATTTTCTCATTCTTTCAATTGCATGCGAAACTAATTCTTCTGTACGAGCAATAATAAGAGATTTATCAATATGATCTTTAATTACGTCTTCTGCTTTTGTAATTTCTTCATCTAAGAAACCTCTCTCACGCATCCAATCGTCGTTGAACATTTTACCAACATATCTACTTCCTGAATCGTGAAACAAAACAACAACTACATCTTCTGGTTTGAAATGTTCTTTTAATTGATGTAATCCTTTTACACAAGAACCTGCTGAGTTTCCAACAAAAATCCCCTCTTCAAGAGCTATTTTCCTTGTATAAACTGCTGCATCTTTATCGGTAACCTTTGTAAATCCATCGATAAGAGAGAAATCTACGTTTTTTGGAAGAATATCTTCACCAATTCCTTCTGTTATGTAGGAATAGATTTCATTTTCGTCAAATATTCCAGTTTCGTGGTATTTTTTGAAAACAGAACCATATGTATCGATTCCCCAAATTTTGATATTTGGATTTTTTTCTTTTAGATATTTTCCAATTCCTGAAATTGTTCCTCCTGTTCCAACACCAACAACGAAATGGGTAATTTTACCGTTAGTTTGTTCCCAAATTTCTGGGCCAGTTTGTTCGTAATGTGCAGTTGCATTGGATGGATTATCGTATTGGTTTACATACCAAGAATTTGGAATTTCTGTTCCTAATCTTTTAGATACTGAATAATAAGAACGTTCGTCTGTTGGTTCAACATCGGTTGGACAAACGATTACTTTTGCTCCAACTGCTCGAAGAATATCCATTTTTTCTTTGGATTGCTTGTCTGTGATTACAAAAATACATTTATATCCTTTTACAATCGCTGCAAGAGCTAATCCCATTCCGGTATTTCCAGAAGTTCCTTCGATTATTGTACCACCTGGTTTTAATCTTCCATCGGCTTCGGCATCTTCAACCATTTTTAGAGCCATTCTGTCTTTGGTAGAATTTCCTGGATTGAAAGTTTCAACTTTAGCAAGTACTAAGGCGTCAATACCTTCTACAACTTTGTTTAGTTTTACTAAAGGCGTATTACCAATAGTTCCTAATATATTTTCTGAATAATTCATTGGATTAAGGATTGAGGAATTATTATTTACGAATTATGATTTTTGAATGGCAAAGATATTGATAATTATATGGTTTTACAACACCGTGAACTTTGCAAAAATGGAAAACTGCTTAACCCTGATGGGAGAAGTTACCGAGTAACTCGTACAGCAGGAATAGGGTATAGAAAAATTCGCAAGCGATTCGTTACAAAATAATACTATTGAAAGAAATTCCAAACTAGACCAAATCTAATCATGAAGTCTCGATAAGGTGTGTTGGGTGCTGAATAGTATGTATTACCTGTAAAACTTGAATTAAAATGTTCTGCTTTAAGAAAAATTCTGGTTTGTCTTACTCTGGCATTTACAAAGAAATCTAACATTGGGAAATTTCCAATTTGCTTTTCATTTTGCACAAAAAACTCACCTAGAATTGGATTGTAATCGTTAGCAAAATACTCTGTAAAATAATTTATCGTTATACCCGTTTGCAGAAACATTGCGTTTTTGAATACTGTATCTGAAAAATAAATAGTGCTTCTAAGTGTAATATCTGGAACATTTAGAATTGCTTCTTTCTGTGTTACCTTTTGATATAAAAATGTATTATCTAACGCCCATTTTTTGTATTTAAACTCTTTGGCCGCTTTTAACGAAAGGTAATTAATAGTTCCAGAATATTGATGAGGCGTAACTAGTTGCTGGTTTACTACTTGTTCTACATCTTGAAAATACAAATAATCATTAAGTATTGTAAATTGAGCAGTAGCATTAATCCATTGCGTATTGGCATTTACTATTAGATTGTTGATTTTTTCGTTTTTGAAATTATTCAGCCAAGTATAATTGATATAAGCACTTTGGTTTAGTAAATAATTTAGGTTGGGAAGTTTACTTATATTTTGATATTGAAAAGATACTTTATTTTTATCATCAATTTGATAATCTAAATTAGTATCAAAATTTCTAAAAGCTTGAGTTGAAATTGAATTGGACAGCATTGCCTTACCATTCCATTTATTTTTTCTGTATTCGTATTGTCCACCAACAGAGTTAATAGTTGCTTTTAATTGGTTAGGAAAAGTTACACTTCCAACAGTTTGTACTAATTTATAAAAATACTTGTAATTAAAATTTTCTACAAAGAACTGAAACTTACCAAGAGTTTTGTTCTCGTAGATAGCTCCAACCTTATTATACAATCTATCATATCTTGTATGATCGTTAATTTTAGTAATTGCTGCAAAAGAAACATCACCAAAACGTTTGAATGCACCAGTACCTGTTCCAATTTCAGAGTCTAAATTTGCTTGATT
>CANGUP010000100.1 GCA_947457105.1 Flavobacteriaceae bacterium | reverse complement strand
CACTTTTCATAATCTTTTTGCTCATCAACAGAAATACTTACAAAAGCAATTTTTTTATCATGATATTTCTCTTCAATTTTTTGCAAAGATGGAATTTCTGCACGACAAGGTCCACACCAAGTAGCCCAAACATCAATGTAAACATATTTCCCTCTCAAGTCTTCTAACTTAGTTTTCCCTCCAGCATGGTTTTCATAATCAAAAGATGGAGCTTGTGTGTTGTTTAATTTTTGTTGTTTTAATTTCTCTCCAAAATACATTTTCATTTGCAACATTTCTGTTTCCATTGCTTTTTTCTGAAGTGCAACAAAATTTGCATCCAATTTTGCAGCATCCAATTTAGCAATATCAGCTTTTTGCTTTTCTGTAATTTTAGCAGTAAATTCTTCCATAGTTTTAGCCGCAAAAAGACTTTCTGCATCAAACTTACTTTCACTTAATATTTTTTGAGCTAAATAATTATTTTCAGCAGCTCCTTTTCCAGAATATACAATTGACTCATCAAAATTCTGTGCATCCATTTTCATTTTTAAGTCAAAACCATTCTTCAAAAACAGTTCAGTATATTCAGCTCCATCAAACAATTGATACATTCCTTCTTTAATTTCAAATGATGAACTAAAATGCCCGTCACCTTCTACTTTAATTTCTTTTACAATTATTCTATTGTTTTTTATAAAAAGTATATCGCCATTTCTGTGAGCAACATCTGCTTCAAACTTTACAACATTATCTTGTCCAAAGCTTATATTTGATAACACAAGCGCAAATAAAAAGATTCCAAATTTTTTCATATTATTAATTTTAATTTAAGTAAAACCAAATGTAGTTAAATTTATTTATGGTAATTCATCATTAACAAAAATTTTCATGTTTAAGTTCGGTTTAAGTTTTTTACTTTTGCACCCAAGACCAAAGGTCGAATTGTTATTTATAAAAAAATTTTATTCCAAATGTATAGAAGTCATAATTGTGGCGAGTTGAACGCCTCACATATTAATCAAGAAGTTACACTTGCTGGTTGGGTACAAAAATCAAGAGATAAAGGATTCATGAATTGGGTTGATTTACGCGACCGTTATGGAATTACACAATTATTATTTGACGAAAGTCGTTCTGAAAAATCGGTTTTCGAATTGGCTAAAACTCTTGGAAGAGAATATGTAGTTCAAGTAAAAGGAACTGTAATTGAGCGTGAAGCCAAAAATAAAAATATAGCAACTGGTGAAATTGAAATTCTTGTAAAAGAAATGACAATTCTAAATGCAGCACTAACGCCACCTTTCACTATTGAAGATGAAACCGATGGTGGTGAAGATATCAGAATGAAATACCGTTATTTGGATATTCGAAGAAATCCAGTTAAAAACAGTTTATTGTTCCGTCATAAAGTAGCACAAGCCGTTAGAAATTACCTTTCTGATTTGGATTTTTGTGAAGTTGAAACTCCTTATTTAATAAAATCAACTCCAGAAGGCGCGAGAGATTTTGTGGTACCAAGTAGAATGAACGAAGGTCAGTTTTATGCTTTACCACAATCGCCACAAACATTCAAACAATTATTGATGGTTGGTGGAATGGATAAATATTTTCAAATTGTAAAATGTTTCCGTGACGAAGATTTACGTGCCGACAGACAACCTGAGTTTACACAAATCGACTGTGAAATGGCTTTTGTGGAACAAGAAGATATTTTAAATGTATTTGAAGGATTAACGCGTCATTTACTAAAAGAAATAAAAGGCATTGAAGTAGAAAAATTCCCAAGAATTACCTACGATTATGCCATGAAAACTTATGGTAATGACAAACCAGATATTCGTTTTGACATGAAATTTGGTGAGTTAAATGAAGTAGCGCAACACAAAGATTTTCCTGTTTTTAATGCAGCAGAATTAGTTGTTGCAATTGCAGCTTCAAATTGTGCAACTTATACTCGTAAAGAAATCGATGCTTTAATTGACTGGGTAAAACGCCCACAAGTTGGTGCATCAGGAATGGTTTATGTAAAATGTGAAGCTGACGGAACTTATAAATCATCTGTAGATAAATTCTACGATCAAGAAGATTTGAAAAAATGGGCAGAAATTACTGGTGCAAAAGCTGGTGATATGATTTTCGTTCTTTCTGGTCCGGCTGATAAAACTCGTGCACAACTTTCTGCATTGAGAATGGAATTAGCAACAAGACAAGGATTGAGAAATCCATCTGAATTTGCTCCATTATGGGTTGTAGATTTCCCATTATTAGAATTGGATGAAGAATCTGGAAGATGGCATGCAATGCACCATCCATTTACTTCGCCAAAACCTGAAGACATGGAATTATTAGCAACCAATCCAGGAAAAGTTCGCGCTAATGCTTATGATATGGTCTTGAACGGAAACGAAATTGGTGGTGGTTCTATTAGAATTCACGATAAAGCAACCCAACAATTAATGTTTAAATATTTAGGATTTACCGAAGAAGAAGCTCGTAATCAATTTGGATTCTTAATGGATGCTTTCCAATTTGGAGCACCACCACATGGAGGTTTAGCATTTGGATTGGATAGATTAGTTGCAATTCTTGGCGGTCAAGAAACGATTCGTGACTTTATTGCTTTCCCAAAAAACAATTCAGGTAGAGACGTTATGATTGATGCGCCATCTGTAATTGATGACGCACAATTGAATGAATTACATATAAAAGTTGATTTGAAGTAATTTATATCAAATTCTCAAATAATTTAAAAGCAACTATTTAAAAATTTATAAATAGTTGCTTTTTTTATTACAAAATTTAGAATTTTTCAAATATTATACTGAAAATCATTCAATTATAATTTTAAATTATTGTAAATTTTTTAAACTTTTATTTAATTTTTGTTTGCTATGTCATAAATAAGTATATCTTTGACCATTATTAATTTTTTTACATTACAAAATGCGCACAGGTACAGTTAAATTTTTCAATGAGTCTAAAGGTTACGGATTCATTACAGATGATGAAAATGGAAAAGACATTTTCGTTCACGCTACAGGTATTAAAGCTGAAAACTTAAACGAAGGAGACAAAGTTTCTTACGAAGAAGAAGAAGGAAGAAAAGGTAAAGTAGCTGCTCAAGTAGTAGTTATCGAAGACTAATATATATTATTTTTTGATTGCCTAAATGGTCAAAACGCTCTGAAGTTTTCAGAGCGTTTTTTTGTTTTTATAAATATTATTTAGAATAGGTTTAAATAAACGATTTTAACGCATAAATAACAAACGTTTATCTAATGATTTTTGAGAATTAAATAATGCAATGTATATTTGTAGCTATTTTACAAATACTAACTTTTAGAGACATGCAATCTACTCAAATTGATTATTTACCAATCTTAATGCAAGCTGGACTAGCAATAGGATTTGTTGTCGCAACAATTATTGGTTCTAGTTTCCTTGGACCAAAAAGACATTCTAAAAACAAAGATAAAAACTTCGAGTGCGGTATTGAATCCGTTGGAAATGCGCGTATTCCGTTTTCTGTTAAATATTTTCTTGTTGCAATTCTTTTCGTGCTTTTCGATGTAGAGGTAATTTTCTTATATCCTTGGGCAGTAAATTTTAGAGAATTAGGAGTGGATGGAATGATCAAAATGGTTATTTTCATGTTGTTACTTTTAGTTGGTTTCTTCTACATAATCAAGAAGAAAGCATTAGAGTGGGAATAGATTAATTACGAATTATAAATTACGAATTATAAATGAGTGATTCTAAAACAAAAATGGTTGCTCCACCAGAAGGAGTAACAGGTGAAGGATTCTTCGCTACTAAACTAAATGATGTGGTTGGATTGGCAAGAGCTAATTCACTTTGGCCGCTACCTTTTGCAACTTCTTGTTGCGGAATTGAGTTCATGGCTACAATGGCATCACATTACGACTTAGCGCGTTTTGGTTCTGAACGTGTAAGTTTTTCTCCGCGTCAAGCCGACATGCTAATGGTAATGGGAACAATTTCTAAAAAAATGTCACCTATTTTACGTCAAGTTTACGAACAAATGTCTGAACCTCGTTGGGTAATTTCAGTTGGTGCTTGTGCATGTTCAGGTGGAGTTTTCGATACATATTCAGTTTTACAAGGAATTGACAAAGTAATTCCAGTAGACGTTTATGTACCAGGTTGTCCTCCAAGACCAGAACAAATTGTTGATGGTGTAATGCAATTACAAGAATTAGTGAAGAATGAATCTGTTCGCAGAAGAAATTCTCCAGAATATAAAGAATTATTAGCTTCTTACAACCTATAATATGGCTTTAGAAACGGCATATATACAAGAAAAAATGACTCAAAAATTTGGAAACAAAGTTTTGAATTTTTCTATGAGTCGAGATGTTTTTTCATTCGAAGCTACTTCAGATGCTATCTACGAAGTAATTAGAACTTTAAAAACAGAAGAGGATTTAAATTTTCACTTCTTAACCGATTTATGTGGGGTTCACTATCCAGACAATGATGAAAATCATCAATTTGCAGTAGTTTATCATCTTCACAATTGGGTTGAAAATGTTAGAGTTAGAATAACTACTTATCTTAATGGTGAAAATCCTGAAGTTCATTCAATGACCGATTTATTTCTTTGCACCAATTGGATGGAAAGAGAAACTTTCGATTTCTACGGAATCAATTTTATTGGTCATCCACAATTGAAACGTATTTTGAATATGGATGAAATGGTATCTTTCCCAATGCGAAAAGAATTCCCAATGGAAGATAGCGGTAGAACAGATAAAGACGATCGTTTCTTCGGAAGAACGGCACAAAAAATATAAAACAAAATAAATAATTCAACATTATAAAATGTCAGACTTATTATTATTACCAGAGCATCGATATGCCAAAGTTATTGAACAAACTCGCAACGAAGACGGTAGCGAACTTTCAATATTAAATCTTGGTCCAACGCATCCAGCAACACATGGTATTTTTCAAAATATCTTGCTTATGGATGGTGAAAAAATTCTTGATGCAGAACCAACCATTGGATACATTCATCGTGCTTTTGAAAAAATTGCCGAAAATCGTCCATTTTATCAAGTAAACGTTTTAACAGATAGAATGAACTATTGTTCTTCTCCTATTAACAACATGGCTTGGTGGATGACCGTTGAAAAATTACTAGAAATTGAAGTTCCAAAACGTGCTCAATATTTAAGAGTTATCGTAATGGAATTAGCTCGTATAACAGATCACTTAATCTGTAATTCGATTCTTGGAGTTGATACTGGAGCTTATACAGGTTTCCTTTATGTATTCCAATTTAGAGAAAAAGTATACGAAATCTACGAAGAAATTTGTGGAGCTCGTTTAACAACAAATATGGGTAGAATCGGTGGTTTCGAAAGAGATTGGTCGGAAGCTGCCTTCAAAAAATTAGATACTTTTTTAACAGATTTCCCAGTTGCCTGGAAAGAATTTGAAAACCTATTCGAAAGAAACAGAATTTTCATCGATAGAACTGTGAATGTTGGACCAATCACTGCTGAAAAAGCAATGCAATATGGTTTAACTGGACCAAATTTACGTGCTGCTGGAATTGATTACGATGTTAGAAAAGCACAACCTTATTCTTCTTATGAAGATTTTGAATTTGAAGTTCCTGTAGGAAAATCAGGTGATACTTACGATAGATTTTGTGTTAGAAATGCCGAAGTTTGGGAAAGTTTAAGCATCATCAAACAAGCATTAGCAAAATTACCGGAAGGTCCAATTCACGCTGATGTTCCAGATTATTACTTACCTCCAAAAGAAGATGTTTACCACAATATGGAAAGCTTAATTTATCACTTTAAAATTGTGATGGGTGAAGTTCCAGTTCCAGTGGCAGAAATCTATCATCCTGTAGAAGGCGGAAACGGAGAATTAGGATTTTATTTAATAACTGATGGAAGTAGAACACCCTACAGATTACACTTTAGAAGACCTTGCTTTATTTATTACCAAGCTTACACTGAAATGATTAAAGGCGGAATGTTATCAGATGCCATCGTAATATTATCAAGTTTAAATGTAATTGCTGGAGAATTAGACGCATAAGAAGAAAGATTGCAGAATGCAGATTTTAGATAACAGATTGAAAAATCATAAATCCTAAATCCTATATCGTAAATCTAAAATAAAAAAATGGAAAGATCACATATAAAACAAGAGATAAACATAACTGAATCATTGATGAATCGTATCAATGAACTAATCAGTCATTATCCTGAAGGTAAACAAAAATCGGCTTTACTACCAGTTTTGCACGAAGTTCAAGATACTCACGACAATTGGTTGAGTATTGAATTGCAAAACAAAGTTGCTGAAATTTTACAAATTCAAAATATTGAAGTGTACGAAGTAGTAACTTTTTACACTATGTTCAACCAACGTCCGATTGGAAAATTCATGTTTGAATTCTGTCAAACTTCTCCTTGTTGTCAAAACGGAGTTGAAGAATTAATGGATTACACTTGTTCTAAATTGGGTGTAAAAGTTGGTGAACCAACACCAGATATGATGTTTGAAGTTCGAGGTGTGGAATGTCTTGGTGCTTGTGGATATGCTCCAATGATGCAATTGGGTGATTTCTACCAAGAACATTTGACTAAAGAAAAAATCGATCAGTTAGTGTCTGATTGCAAAGACGGAAAAATCACTTTACACGATAAATAGTATCATGGGAAGAAAAATATTATTAGACAAAATAAACGTTCCAGGAATTAAAACTTATGAAGTATATCGTCGTGAAGGCGGTTACGCATCAGTAGAAAAAGCCTTGAAGAAAATGACTCCAGATGAAGTAGTTGAAGAAGTAAAAACTTCAGGACTACGTGGTCGTGGTGGTGCAGGATTTCCAGCTGGAATGAAATGGAGTTTTATCGATAAAAAATCGGGAAATCCTAGACATTTAGTTTGTAACGCTGACGAGTCAGAACCAGGAACTTTCAAAGACCGTTACTTAATGGAATACATTCCTCACCTATTGATAGAGGGAATGATTACATCAAGTTACGCACTTGGAGCCAACTTATCTTACATCTACATTCGTGGAGAATACATGTGGGTTTACAAAATTTTAGAAAGAGCCATCGCCGAAGCAAAAGCTGCTGGTTGGTTGGGTAAAAATATTTTAGGTTCAGGTTATGATTTAGAACTTTTTGTTCAAATTGGTGGCGGAGCTTACATCTGCGGAGAAGAAACTGCTTTGATTGAAAGTCTAGAAGGTAAGCGTGGAAATCCAAGATTAAAACCACCATTTCCTGCTGTTAAAGGACTTTGGCAAAATCCAACCGTAGTAAATAATGTTGAAACAATTGCTGCTGTGCCTTGGATTGTAAATAATTCTGGCACTGATTATGCTGCTATTGGAATTGGCCGTTCTACTGGAACAAAATTAATTTCAGCATCTGGTAACATAAAAAACCAAGGTGTTTTCGAAATTGAATTGGGTGTTTCTGTTTACGAATTCATGAATTCTGATGAATATTGTGGAGGAATGCAAACCGACAGACCATTAAAAGCATTAGTTCCTGGAGGAAGTTCGGTGCCAATTTTACCAGCCAATTTAATTTACAAAACTGCAGCTGGTGAAGACCGATTAATGACTTACGAAAGTTTATCTGATGGTGGATTCGCAACTGGTTCTATGTTAGGTTCTGGTGGATTCATTGTTTATGATGACAGAGCTTGTATCGTTAGAAATACTTGGAATTTCTCAAGATTTTATCACCATGAATCTTGCGGTCAATGTACGCCATGTCGTGAAGGAACAGGTTGGTTAGAGAAAGTTTTATGGAGAATAGAAAACGGACAAGGACGCGAAGAAGACATAGAATTATTATGGAGTATTCAATCTAAAATTGAAGGAAATACAATTTGTCCACTAGGTGACGCGGCTTCATGGCCAGTTGCTGCGGCAATTCGTCATTTTAGAGATGAATTTGAATACCATATTCGTTTCCCAGAAAAAGTAAAAAATAGAGATCATTTTGTGAATGAGCCATTTGAAAAAGTGAAACATTTAGTAGCAAAACAAGAAATATAATTTAAAAGTACGAAGTTAGAAGTTGGAAGTATGAAGTGGAAACACTTAAACTTTTAAACTTTTAAACTTTTAAACAAATTTACAATGAAAGTAACCATAGACGGTCAAGAAATAGAAGTAGAAGCAGGAACAACAATCCTTCAGGCTGCTCGTATGATTGGTGGAGAATCCGTTCCGCCAGCCATGTGTTATTATTCTAAACTAAAAGGAACTGGTGGAAAATGCCGTTGTTGTTTAGTTGACGTTACCAAAGGTAGTGAAGCCGATCCAAGACCAATGCCAAAACTTGTTGCCTCTTGTGTAACAGGTTGTCAAGACGGAATGGAAGTAGCTAGCAAAACTTCTGAAAGAGTAACCGAAGCTAGAAAAGCAGTAACCGAATTCCTTTTGATAAATCACCCATTAGATTGTCCGGTTTGTGATCAAGCAGGAGAATGTGATTTGCAAAATTTATCATTCGAACACGGAAAATCGGAAACTCGTTTCATAGAAGAAAAAAGAACTTTCGAACCTGAAGATATTGGTCCGCACATCCAATTACACATGAACCGTTGCATCGTTTGTCAGCGTTGTGTAGAAGTTGCTGATCAATTAACCGATGGTAGAGTTCACGGAGTTTTAAATCGTGGTGATCATTCACAAATTTCAACTTGCGTTTCTGCTGCTATTGACAACGAATTCTCTGGAAACATGATTGACGTTTGTCCAGTTGGTGCATTGACAGATAAAACTTTTAGATTTAAATCTAGAGTTTGGTTCAACAAACCTTTCAACGCTCACAGAGAATGTACCACTCCAGGATGTTGCGGAAAAACAACACTTTGGATGTTTGGAAACGAAATTCAAAGAGTTACAGCAAGAAAAGATGAATACCATGAGGTAGAAGATTTTATCTGTAACACCTGTCGTTTTGACAAAAAAGAAGTTTCTGACTGGGTAATTGAAGGTCCGAGAAAATTTGAAAAAGACTCTGTTATCAATCAAAACAATTATACACGTAAAATGGATAAAGTGATAATTGAAACAGAAAAAGGAATATTAATGGGAAGAGATATTGACCGTAAAAAAATCAGTATGTCGGAAATTGATTATAACGAAAAAATTGACGGTAACAAAATAGATACAAAATAATGGATAGTGCATTTATAATAGAAAAAAGTATCTTTATTGTTGTGATATTTGCAGTCACAATGGTTATGGCAATGTATTCAACTTGGGCAGAACGTAAAGTTGCAGCCTATCTTCAAGACAGAGTTGGACCAAACCGTGCTGGTTGGGGTGGATTATTACAACCTCTTGCAGATGGAATGAAACTTTTTGCCAAAGAAGAATTTGAACCAAATACTAAAAATAGATTTTTATTTTTTGTTGGTCCAGCGGTAGCAATGAGTACGGCATTAATGACCAGTGCTGTAATTCCTTGGGGTGATAGATTAGAGATTTTTGGAAGAACTGTAATTCTTCAAGCAACCGATACAGACAGCGCAATTTTATACATTTTTGCTGTTGTTTCACTAGGTGTTTATGGAATTATGATTGGTGGTTGGGCTTCTAACAATAAGTTCTCATTGATGGGAGCAGTTCGAGCTGCATCACAAATGGTTTCGTATGAAATTGCAATGGGTTTATCTATTATCGCTTTATTGATGATGACAGGAACATTGAGTTTAAAAGAAATCTCTGTTCAACAACACGGAATGCATTGGAATGTCTTCTATCAACCTTTGTCGTTCTTAATCTTTTTGATTTGTGCTTTTGCAGAAACCAACAGAACACCTTTCGATTTGGCAGAATGTGAATCAGAATTAATTGGTGGTTATCATACCGAATATTCTTCCATGAAAATGGGATTCTATTTATTTGCTGAATATGCTAATATGTTTATTTCGGCAACAATAATTTCAGTCTTGTTTTTTGGTGGATACAATTATCCAGGCATGAGTTGGGCTATTGAAAATTGGGGTGTAAATATTGGAAATGTCATTGGAATTTTTGCTTTGTTTGCCAAATTATGTTTCTTCATCTTTTTCTTTATGTGGATTAGATGGACAATACCAAGATTTAGATACGATCAATTGATGAATTTAGGATGGAGAATATTAATTCCGCTATCTATTGTCAATATTATTATAACAGGAATTTGCATTCTAGCTTTTAAATAAGAAAAGAAATTATGTCAACATCGATACAAAGTATATCATTATCAGGTAAGAAAAAACAAGTTTCTAATAAGGAAATGACTTTTCTTGAAAGAATGTACCTGATAGCAATTTTTAAAGGTTTATGGATTACCATCAAACACTTTTTTAAGAAAAAAGCAACGATTCATTATCCAGAACAAGTACGTGAATTTAGTCCAGTTTATCGTGGTCAGCACATGTTGAAACGCGACGAACAAGGAAGAGAAAACTGTACGGCTTGTGGTTTGTGTGCTCTTTCATGTCCAGCAGAAGCAATAACAATGAAAGCCGAAGAACGTAAAAAAGGAGAAGAACATTTATACAGAGAAGAAAAATACGCTTCAATTTACGAAATTAATATGTTGCGTTGCATTTTTTGCGGATTGTGTGAAGAAGCTTGTCCAAAAGACGCAATTTACCTTACAATTTCTAAAGAATTAGTTCCAGCACAATACAATAGAGAAGATTTTATTTTCGGAAAAGATAAATTAGTGATGCCACTAGAAATGGCTATGGCAAATACAAAAAAACTTAATTAATTATGTCACCGATACTTATCATATTTTACGTTTTAGCTGCTATCACATTAGCAACAGCGTTTTTGACCATATACAGTAAAAACCCAATTCATAGTGCT
>CANGUP010000099.1 GCA_947457105.1 Flavobacteriaceae bacterium | reverse complement strand
TTTTAATTTGTTGGAATTCATCTGTTTTTAAACGAACTAATTCACGGTGTTTTTCTAAAGCGTTCGATCTGTAAATTTGACGACCTGAACCCATAAAGACTACTGTAATTGTCATTAAAATCAATACTTTTTTAAAATCTTTGTCAATAGTACTTTCGTCTCCCTGAATGCCTTTCCACATCATCCACATGGCAGGAATTGCAATGGCTGCACCTGTGAATATTACGGCAACTAAATTCCATCCCAATCCTTTAGAAGGTAATGTCAATAATACCAATGGGCCAATTAAAAATTGAATAACCGAAGCTACTAATGCTAATGAATATCCTTTTTTCTTTAATTCGTAACGGGTGAAGGTTGGAAAAATAGTTTCAAACGGATAGTTCTTTCTTCCCATATACCAGTGCAGGAATAAGCCTGTAATGGATAGTGAGGCAAAGATGAAATGGAAATACCTTGGGAACACATTCGGCAATGTCATTGCGCTAAAAAACCCTTTGACCAAGGCCCATTTTTCGGGGAAGAGCATCAAATTGATATTGGTTAGGAATATGAACGGAATGAATAAAAAAATGATTACCGCAACCGCTAAAATAGAGATGTGTACCGGTTTGTTGTTTTCTAATAATTTCCAGGTGTATTTGTGCAAATAGGTCAGTAAAAATGCAACGGTTACCAATGGAATAACCGCTATCCACATCAATCCTGTTAGTGCGTTTGCAGAATAGAAATAAACGGTATAAAGTACATTAATACTTAATAACGGCGCAATGCCCATTACTACGGCAATACTTTTATTTACGGTGATTGTGGTGGCTATTTCGTGCGCTAAAATATCATATTCTTTGTTTTTTAATCCTTTTATTTGTGACCAAAGCGTTAGCAATGAACCGCCAACCATTAAGTTTACAAATAAAATGTGTACCAAAAAAGAAATTACAAGTATGGCAACTAACAACCATTCCGGTAATGGCAGTGGTAACGGTAAATCTTTCGGAACTGGTGTAACGCTTTGTAATGCTATAACTAAACTATGAAACATGCTATTTGGATTTATTGATTAGGGCTGATGCCGAATTATTTGGATTTACAGAAATACCTTCTTCTTGTGCTCCTTCTAAAACATCGCCTGTTTGTTGTAAATATTTTATGTAGGTGGCTAATGCTTCTGCTTCTTTTTCATTACCTGGAAATTCGGGCATGAAATTCCTTGCAGTGTGCATATTAGGCATGTAAGCTGCCATTGAAGCTACGTCTAGCGGTTTACCAGTGCTACCGTACATTCTATCAAAAACATCAAGAATGCTATTTACACCTTGTGCTGTATGACATCGACTACAAGCTATAGTAAATACATTTTTACCAGCTTCAATTTTGTTATCTTCTGTTACTTCGTTTACTGAAGTGTACGTAGCGTGCTTTAAAATACCATCTTGTTTATAAACTACATAATCATCTTCTAATAATAAATTAGAATACATATATTGTCCGATTACATAAGGTTTTCTGATAAATTCTCTTACTCTTTCAAAGAAACCTAAGTAGGCGATGGCTGTAATTACAGGAATAATAACCATGTAAGGTTTTAATACTTTCGTTTTATACACTCCAATAATTCCAACAATTAAAGTAAAACCAACTCCGCCTGCCACAAAATATTTTAGTAAATCGTAGTATTGAGAAAATGCAATTGTTCCCACTGCAGTACTCATGTTAGCAGTCATAGCTTCGGGCATAGCATTATAGTAGATATAAGCTCCAATTAATGATATTGGTGCCCAAAGTAATAACCATTTTGAAGCATATTTTACAGCATTCAAGCGCAAATTACTTCCTGCTTTTGTGAATAGTGTAATTAATAGCATACCAAATATTCCTGCCACAAGCATTGCAGTTGGTGTTCTAAAAAGTAATTGTGGCAAATAAATTGGATTTGTAAATCCGTTTAGTAAACTTTTGTTGGTTTCCCAATTGCCAGGATCCATCATAAATCCGAGAATGGAAACGATAATTGCCATGGTTATCCATGAGAAAATACTCAAATACCAACCAAAATTAATATGCCTGATTTTTGCTTTTAAAGATGAATTACTATTTTTCCAAGTAAGAAAGTAAATCATAATTAATACTACTTCGGTAACAAAAACAAGCCATTCTATGAACCAAGCCCAATAAAAAACTCGAATTAAACTTCCAATTGAAGCTGGACTTACTAATGCAACAGAAAACCAAATTCCAACACCAGTCATGGCACCGATAGTAGTTGTGATAATAAAAGCTACTTTCATTATTTTGTACACCATATTATCCCATTCTAAATCTGTGATTTGGTCTTGACCACTTCTAGATACACCTCGTTGTTCTAACCAAGTAACAAAAGGCATAAAACCCACAGCTAAACCGTGGTTGATAATAACGTGAAGAATGGCTATGATTGCGATAAGCATTCTATTATTGAGCCAGTCTAAATGAAACATTGGAAAATCCATAACAAAAAAAAATTTAATGGTACAAATTTCATTTAGTTGTGCGTTAAAAACTAAAAACAAAAAAGCAGGAAGTTTCGAAAAACGTTCCTGCTTACTTTGATAAAAGTGCCTTGTTTGTTGAAATTTACACTTGTTAATTTAGATTTTCAATTCTAAAGTTTTTATTTTAAATAATTAAACACAACAGTATTTAAACTATTGAGTTTTTAACTAAACAAGTTTGAAAAATTAAATGATTATTTGTTCTTATTTTTTTTCTTTTCTAAACTGTCAATTAATGGATTAACTCCTCCATCATACATGGCTTTCATCATCCAATTTACTGCCCAATTTGTTTTTTCAGGTGTTCCGCCTTCAATTGGTGGGTGAGGATCATATTCCATATCAAGCATAATTGCTTGTGCGTATTTATCGCCATAAATGTCTTTCATAATGGCCAAAGACATATCCATACCCGCAGTTACTCCTGCACTTGTCCAATATTTTCCATCTTTTGTATATCTTTCATTGGCTGGAATTGCTTTGTATTTCTTTAAAAACTCTTCTTCTCTATACCAATTGGTTGAAGCTTTTTTATTCTCCAACAAACCGGTTGCTCCCAAAACCCAAACACCAGTGCAAACTGCACCTGTATATTTAGTAGTTTTGTCAATTTTTCTAATCCATTGGTGTAAATTATCGTCATAAGCAGCTTCAATAGTACCTTTAAAACCACCGGGAATAATTAGAATATCTAATTGGCTAATCGAATCAATTGTCGTATTGGGCACAATTTCAACTCCCATTACCGTCTTTATATTTCCTTTTTTGATGCTGATTAATTGTGTTTTTACACCCATCGCCTGACCTAAAACATATCGTGGTCCCATTACATCCAAATCATTGACACCATCATAGACTAAAATTCCAATCGTTTTGATGTTAAATTTTGGTTTTCCAAAAATCAACTCCATAGAATTTACGTGGTTTTCTGGACTGAAATTTTCGATTTCTTTTGCAATTTTTAGCGAATCGTTTTGCGACATCGTTACCTTTTCAGGAATTTTTTTTACTTCGTCATTTTTACATGACAGGGTAAATAATGTGACAAATAGTAGAACGATTATTTTTCTCATTTGAAAGTATATTAAAAATGGGCGAAACTAAGTAACGCCCATTTTGATTATTAAAATCTTGCAGATAATGTCACACCTATTTGTGCCGGCATTGCTGCTATGGAACGACGGTTTGTAGTAGTATCAGCGGTTCCAAAAGCCAAATAATTGGTATTTGTTAAGTTTCTTGTCCAAAGAAATAATCCATAATTATGATAATTTAATCCAAAACGAGTATTTACAACTTGGTAAGTCGGCTGATACAATGAGTTTTGAATATCTGTATAGTAGCCACCAATATTTCTGAACTCGGCACGGAACATTAAATTAACGTTTTCAGAAGTCTGAACCGTGTACTCGGCAGAGGTAAAGAAAGTTGTTTTAGGTGCATTTGATAGTTTATTACCTCCAATAGGTGTAATTAACTCCTCACCAGTAAGAAAATTAATTATTCTACCCAATGAAAAATCTTTATATTCGGCATCATTTATTGAATAGGAGAAGTCTAGTTGTAAACCTTTTAATGGAATTACATTTGCTTCTACTTCAATACCTTTAGAATAGGCATCGCCTACATTTTCAATTGCAGAAGTAGACGGTGCTACTACGTTGAAGAATTGTAAATCTTGCCAGTTAATTAAATAACCTGCTATATTGAAGTTAACTCGATTATTCCAAAAAGCAGTTTTGTAACCTACTTCAAAATTATCGGAATATTCAGGGTCAAAATCTTGGCGAACACCGGCAGGCAAACCACCTTGTGCATTGACACCACCCGCTCTAAAGCCTCTTGTATAGGTAGCATACACATTAGCATTTTTGTTAAAACTATACATGATAGCTGCTTTCGGAGAAAAAGCATTAAAGCTAGCCGATTTTGTTTGGTCAGGATTAAGTTGCGTAAATACACCGTTAACAAAAACCGCATCGCCGAAACCGTTGAAAGTAGCTTCTCGCTCTTCTATGTCATAGCGAACTCCAGCAGTTATTTTTAATTTTTCTAAAACCTTGTAGCTCACTTCACCAAAAGCTGCATAACCACTGTTATTACTTCTGTTTCTATAGACGGTAAAATTATTTGGAGCATTTTCAAATGCCAAGT
Source organism: Flavobacteriaceae bacterium (assembly GCA_947457105.1). Lineage (GTDB taxonomy): Bacteria > Bacteroidota > Bacteroidia > Flavobacteriales > Flavobacteriaceae > Flavobacterium. The sequence goes on along the minus strand of CANGUP010000099.1, from coordinate 6,377 downwards.
TAGTTGTTGGTTCATAACCTACTTGTTTAAAACCAAACAAACCTGCTACATAATGAAATTTGCTTTCCTTGTTCGTAGAATTGACACGAAATTCTTGACTTAAAACTTCTTGTGGTGGTAATTTCTCTCCAATAGCACTATTAAAAAAAGAATGGAAATAACCGGGAAAATCAATATCTTGGAAGGATAAACTAATTTGTTGAAATGAACTTATAGAAGTTAAATCGAAGTTTTTAGCCTTGTATTTTCCTGTTAAGGAATAATTGGTAATATTGCGTTCGTGTCTTCCAATACGTGTCAAGTTAATCACTGTTGGGGTTTCTAAAGCAATGGTTTCATTAGCTTGTGATACAAAAAATCCAGATTCATTGGAAAAATCTCTTTGTGTTTTTACGTTTGCAGTAAGACTAAATTTATCGGTTACTAACCATTTTAAAAACGCATTACCATACGTATTTTCTTCTCCTCCAACTGTTTTACCATTCAAACTTGCATCTGTGGAAGTGGTTCCAGCGATATCATTTTTCATAAATCCCTCTCTTTTTTGAAATAAGCCATTTATTCCGAAAAATAGTTTGTCTTTTATTAAAGGAGTTTTAAAACCAGCAGAATAACGTTGTGAAGCAAAGTTACCGTTTTCTAATTCTAAAAAACCAGTAGTTTTATTGGTTGGTTGCTTTGTAAAAATGTTTACAACCCCACCCATAGCATTTCTTCCAAAAAGTGTACTTTGTGGACCACGTAAAACTTCAATTCGTTCTACATCTGTTAAGGCAAAACCTCCAGCTAGAATATCTAATAAATTAACATCATCTATATAAGTAGAAACAGCTGGATTTTCGCTAAATACTTGAATACCTCTAATGGACTGTAACGCTTGAAATCCTACACCTAATTCTTGGTATAGGTAATTTGGAACTCGACCTGATAAATCGGATACATTAACTAAACGTGAGTTAGTAATCGATTTTGCTGAAATTGAAGTGACAGCAACTGGAACCTCGATATTTTTTTGTTCCGATTTGTTTGCTGTTACAATAACTTCTTCTAATTTTTGGACTTTTATTGAGTCATTGACTTGTGCCGACGCAATACTTGCTAATCCAAGTATTGATAATAAAGTGATTACATTCTTTAGATTCATGCTTCTTTTTTTTATACGTTGTTTAATTTTTGGCAAAATTACCTAAACAAGTCCGCGTTTTGTTTTTATAAAAACGACATCTATTTCGTTTTTCAATCCTTTTGTTTTACTTTTTAGCCAAGTACATTTCAGGATTTTTCAAAAACTCATCTTTACACATTTTAGCACAGAAACCATAAAGTTTTCCTTTGTAATGTGTGGTATCGCTAACTCCGTATTTAGTAATATCCATTTTACAATAAAAATCGATTTTGTTATCGTATTTTAATTTGTTTAGTGGATTCTTTGGTTCAATAACGCTAGTAGTTTCTTTCACTACGTTGGCTTCTTTTTTGTTGCAACTGTAAGCTATTACAATTAACAACAGATAGATAAGTTTTTTCATTTTATACTTTTTTATTAATGATGGTCTTCGTTACTACATAATCCGATGATCTCATGAAAAACATCATGTAATTTTGATAATGCTTCAGTAATTTCTTTGTCGGATTTTTTGTTTTTCACTAATTTGTCTAGTTTCTTGCTATCGATTTCTAGTTTTTTAACCGCAGCCACAACTTCTTTTGAATTAAACTCTGCAGGAATAATCGATTTTGCTAATAACTCGGCTTTTTGAACCATTTCTCCGCTACGTTCTTTAATTGGTTGCAAGTTGCCTTCTTCACTAGGATGAAAGGTTTGTGACATTACTTGATGAAAATCTTTTAAAGCTTGCCAATCATCAAATTTCCCTTTCTTTTTAGGAGTAGCTGTTTTGTAGTAGTTACTTACCTCGTTCCAATTAATCACATTCCAAATTGCAGTTAAATAATCTGCTCGTTTGTTTTGATATTTTAAATAATAGGCGTGTTCCCAAACATCAATTCCTAAAATAGGCATTCCTTTATTTTCGGCTACATCCATTAATGGGTTATCTTGATTAGCCGTTGTGCAAATGGCAAGTTTTCCTTCTTGACCTACGTATAACCAAACCCAACCTGAACCAAAACGAGAAGTGGCAGCTGCATTCACTTTTTCTTTTAAGGCTTCTAAACTTCCAAAAGTTTCATTAATTGCCTTTTCTAAATCGGCAGATGGCTTGGTGTTTTTTTCTGGGGTAAGAATTGACCAAAAGAATTCGTGGTTAAAATGCCCTCCAGCATTGTTTCGTATTGTAGGACTTAATTTAGAAACATTGGCAAAAACTTCTGTAATGGTCATTTTTTCAGCATCTGTTCCAATGACAGCAGTATTTAAGTTTTTCACATAAGATGCATGATGTTTGCTGTAATGGATCTCCATTGTTTGTGCATCAATAAATGGTTCTAAAGCATTGTAATTATATGGCAATGGCTTTTGTGTAAACTGCGCTGATACTGAAACACAGATTAATAAGAGAACGGATAAAATTTGATTTTTTTTCATTGTTTTAAATGTTAATTGTTGTTTAATGACTTGCATTTTTTCTGAATTGTTCTGGTGTTGTACATGTTTGCTTTTTGAAGAAGGTTATAAAATAGGATACATTTTCGAAACCTAAATCGTGCGCTATTTCATTTATTGATAGATTGGTGTAATGTAAAAGTCGTTGTGCTTCTATCGTTATTCTTTTTCTAACAATATCACCTGCTGTTTTACTTGCTTCGCTTTTGCAAATTTTGTTAAGATAATTGGGTGTTACGTGTAACTTTTCGGCATAGAATGAAGGCATTTTATTTTCTCTAAAATGTTGTTCTACTAATTTTTCAAATTCTTTTACTTTTTCGTTTTTGCTATTATGTGTTTTCGTAATTATTTGTGGATTGTAAATGCGTTCCAGTTGAACTAATAAAATGTTCAGATAGGAACGAAGTACTTTTGTCTTGTCTTTGAGTATCGCACTATATTCATACTCAAATAATTCAAAAAATGTTTGTAAATGTTCTTTTTGAAACGAATTTAAAGACATATAAGGTTTACAACCATTCTCAAAAAACGAAAAATCATTTAAAGAGTTATTGTTGTAACGCAATGAAAAAAACGTCTCGGTAAACGAAATAATTTTGCCTGATGTATCGGGATGTAAATTTATTTTGAAAATACAATTAGGTTGAATAATAACAACTTTAGGGCAATTAAAATAAATTTTATGATTATCAATTTCAATTTCACCATGGCAAGAATCTAAAAACAAAATTGAATAAAAATCTTGTTTGTGTGATTCTTCAACGAATGGAAATTTAGTATTAAATCCTTTTAGGGAATCATAAAAAATATCATAATTACTGTTGCTAAAATCCCCCAAATTGCAAATCGAGATTAAACTTGATTGCATAATTGGTTAGTTTTAAATTAATAATTACTTTGAATTATTAAACTAACTCGGGTGGATTTTCAAAACTGAAAAGGAAGGAAGTGTATTTAGTTGTTTTATGATAACTAAATTTATTTTTTAAAATGCTTTCAGAATATTTTGGTGTTTGGATTACAACAAAATGTGGAGCAATGAAAATACTGTCTTTTTCTATTGTAGTTATATTTTTCTTATTCTCATTTTGTTCTTTATTCAATTCTTTAGTAAGGAAACATTGCCCTTTACACGTTGGTATTTTATCAAATCTATTGATACATAAATTGGATGCAATATATTCTCTGTTTATTTGAAATGAAGTTATTATCCATAAACTTTTTGTCGTTTGGACGGTAAAAATAAAAAGTAAAAAAATGACAATTACTTTTTTCATTTCATCTATTCTTTTAATAATAATTTTATATCATTAATCAAACGTTTTGTTTCGTCAGGATTTGTTCCATCATAAACTCCTCGAATGTATCTGTTTTCGTCAACCAATAAAAGTCCACCACCATGAACTAAACCACCTGGTTCTTTTACATCTGGATAAGCTGTTGTAAAATAACTTTTTGTTGCAATACTAAAAATACTGTCTTTGTTGCCTGTTACAAAATACCAGTTTTCATTTAATTTTAATGAAGATTTATACAGTTTCAATTTTTTTATACTGTCTCTTTCAGGGTCAATAGTGTGTGATAAATAATTGACTTTCGGATTATTTTTATAAATTTCATAAACTTTATTAAGTTCAAAATTCATTTTTGGACAAATTGTAGGGCAAGAAAGAAAAATAAAATCGGCAACGTAGATTTTATTTTCAAAAGTATTATTGGTTATAACAGAGCTGTCTTGATCTATGAATGAAAAGTCTTTAATTTTAGGGTATAAGGTATCATTACCCTTAATAATCGGATTGCCTAAAAAAGGTAATCTTTTGGGTTTTTGAGAACAACCTATAGTTATTAATAAAAATAAAAACCAAATGCTTTTTTTCATTTGGCAAATATAAGCATTTGTGTAGTTTTATGCTATTTTGTTTTTAGTTCCTTGTTTTTATTAATATTAAATGAACTAACTTGATTTAATTTGTTCATTTGCTATTGATGTCAATGAAAATTTATTTTTTAAAATCTGCATATCTTCACTTACCTTTCTATCCAATACTTTCGCATAATGTTGTGTAGTTCTCAAATTTTTATGCCCAAGCATTTTGCTTACGCTTTCAATAGGAACGCCATTGGTAAGTGTTACAGTAGTTGCAAAAGTATGTCGAGCAATGTGAAAAGTTAATTCTTTTTCAATTTCACAAACTCCGGCTATTTCTTTTAGATAGGCATTCATCTTTTGGTTGGAGAGGATAGGAAGTAGTTTATCTTCATTGTTGCATTGTGGATGATTTTCGTATTTGTCAATAATCATTTGTGTAACCGGAAGGATTGGAATTTTGGAAGCCGATTCCGTTTTTTGTCTATGCGTAAATATCCATTTATCGCCATCAATTCCAAAGCTTATATGCGACTTTGTTAGGTTTTTAACATCTATATATGCCAAACCCGTAAAGCAGCTAAAAAGGAATATATCACGGACTAAAGAAAGTCTTTCTGTTTTGAAGTCTTTTTCAATTATGGATTGAATTTCATCTTCAGTAAGATAAACTCGTTCCACCTCTTTGACTTTTGATTTATAGTTAGCAAATGGATTTTTGTCTAACCAATCATTGGCCAAACATATTTTAATTATTTTATGGAAGTTTTTGATGTATTTTACCGCTGTGTTATTGGAACAGTTCCGAACACTTCTTAACCAAAATTCATAATCGGTTACAAAGGCGTGATCTATTTTGTTTATCTCGATATCCGAAACTTTGTATTTCCATTGTAGAAATTCTTTAGTATGGCTCAACGAAGTCCTATAACGTTCTAATGTTCCTGGGGCATATTCTTTTCCAACCAATTCTTTTATTTTGTTGTTGTGGTCTTGGAAGATTGGGACTAGCATTCTTGCTCTTTCATCAACTCCTAATAGTTTGCTCTTAATTGTTTCAGTAGTTACAACTGTCTTTTTATGTATTAATTCCATTTCAGCATCTCTTATTTGACTTTTTAGTAAATCGAGATGGTTATTTATTGAACGAGCTTCTTCAGAAGAGCCTTTCATTTTACCTGCTTCTGTAGACCATTTGGATATTTCTACAAATCGATTTGTACTTAACTCGATACGTTTTCCGTTGATTGTAATCCGGGTGTAGATTGGAACTAAACCATTTGCAGCTGCTTTGGCTTTCTTTGCATAAAAGAGAATTGATACTTTTGTTTTCATTGTGGTGACCTTTTTAGTTGTTATTAAATTTAACTTCAATATGACTAATCCACAAGATGTACAGTTTTTAAACTGGTTGTTGAACTGGCTGTAAAGCCTTGTGAATACTAGTCTGAAAAAAAATCGGTTACCCAAAATTTGGATTGTTTAGGGTAACCGATTTTATCCCTTTAGGTTCACGAATGAATGAATATTTTGATATGTGATAAAAAGAAAAAACCCTTAAAATCATACGATTTTAAGGGTTTTAATTCAATTTGCTTTTCAGCTGGCGGAGAAAGAGGGATTTGTCTGCTGCAAAAGTTACCAATAAAATCAATACTTCTCAAAGCATAAAATTTAAGTGACACCTCGACTGACACCTCTATTATAAGGCTACTATTATTCTAAATTCAAAGTAGTCAAATATAAGGATAAATTTCTGAATATTAAAGCATCAAGGCTAAAAATTAAACTAGTTATTTAAGTGCTTATTGGTGCTTTTCTTGATTAAAATTTGTTTTAGCATTTCTTCTATTTTAACCAAAAATCAAGTGAGTTACTTGTTCATATTTTATGCCACTATATGTACAGAACTCTTCAATCGTTAGAAACTCATTTTCG
>CANGUP010000098.1 GCA_947457105.1 Flavobacteriaceae bacterium | reverse complement strand
GTATTGAAATTTAGAGTTAACCTTTGAAATTGATTCTTGAAATTGACTTTTGAAGTTGCTATTGAAATGGATTGCTTATATTTATTGTATAAAATTTACAGAAATTATAAAAAGAATTATTACTAGTTTTATCTGCAAGTTTTGCAAATGCGCAAGCGTTTAAAGGAAAAGGAGATAAAAAATTTCAAGTTGGAGCAACGATGCAAGAGTATGGGACTGGAATTGCAGCCACAGTTGATTTTGGAGCAGGAGAAAACATTTCTTATGGATTTACAACTTCCTACTTATTAAATACAACTAAGATTGCTGGAACTCCAAAATTCGATGATAAATTTGATGTAAAGGCGCGTTTTTAATGCCAATATTGGAAATGTTTTAAATATTAGCGATAAACTTGATGTTTATCCTGGTTTGGATTTAGGTTTACGAAATTTTAGTGCCCATTTAGGCGCAAGATATTTCTTTACCAATGGTTTTGGAATTTATACTGAAGCAGGAATTCCATTGGCAAAATATGATTCAAATGCTATTGGATATGAAAGATTTAACAATCAGTTTGTATTCCAAATTGGTGCTTCATTTAATTTATAATTTTCAATAAATGAGTGTTGTTACAGAAAAAAGATTGAAAGACAGAAGTGGTTCTTTGTGTGAAATTAGTGGAAGTGATGAAAATTTGGTTGTCTATTTAGTAGAACCAAAAACAGAAGCCACTCCTGAAAACTGTATTCTAATTACAAAATCGTTAAGAGACCAAATTGAAAATCCTGAAACTATGAATCCAAACGATTGGCGTGGTTTGAGTGATAGCATGTGGAATGAAAATCTACCCGTACAAATTGTTTCTTGGAGAATGCATGCGCGTTTAAAAAACATGGATATGTTAGAAATGATGTATCTTGATGAAGATTCATTAGAATGGGCAAAAGCAACTGGAGAAGCTGATGATGACGAAGGAAAAATTGTTCATAAAGATTCTAACGGAAACGTTTTGTTAGATGGTGATTCTGTTGTTTTAATCAAAGATTTAAATGTAAAAGGCGCAACTTTCACTGCAAAACGTGGTGCTGCTGTTCATAATATTAAATTAGTTTGGGATGATGCCAACCTTATTGAAGGACGTGTTGAAAACCAAAGTATTTTCATTTTAACACAATACGTTAAGAAAACAAAATAAAAACTGTGTTTCAGAAATAAAAAAGTCCCAAATTATCGGGACTTTTTTGACTATATTTAATTATCTTTTTTCTAATCTCTGAAAAACTACAAATCAAATTTAATTCCTTGAGCTAATGGCAATTGATCGGAATAATTAACCGTATTTGTTTGTCTTCTCATGTATACTTTCCAAGAATCAGAACCAGATTCTCTTCCTCCACCAGTTTCTTTTTCACCACCAAAAGCACCACCAATTTCAGCTCCAGAAGTTCCAATATTTACATTGGCAATTCCACAATCTGAACCTGCAAAAGACAAGAATTTTTCAGCTTCTTTCATTTCGTTAGTCATAATTGCAGAAGATAAACCTTGTGCAACACCATTTTGTTTCGCAATAGCATTTTCAACTTCTCCACTATATTTCATTAAATATAAAATTGGAGCAAAAGTTTCGTGTTGTACGATTTCAAAAGAGTTTTCAGCTTCAATAATGGCTGGTTTTACATAACAACCCGATTCGTAACCTTCGCCAGATAGAACTCCACCTTCAACTAATACTTTTCCCCCTTCAGCTTTTGCTTTTTCAATAGCCGCTAAATAAGTATTTACTGCATCAGTATCAATTAATGGTCCTATATGATTTTTTTGATCCAATGGATTTCCAATAGTCAATTGACCATATGCGCCAACAATGGCATCTCTAACTTTATCATAAACCGATTCGTGGATAATTAATCTTCTAGTTGAAGTACAACGTTGTCCAGCAGTTCCTACAGCACCAAAAACAGCACCAGGAACAACCACTTTTAAATCAGCTGATGGTGTAATAATTATGGCATTGTTTCCGCCTAATTCTAATAAAGATTTTCCGAAACGTTGTGCTACAGTCGCTCCAACAATTCTTCCCATTCTTGTAGAACCAGTTGCAGAAATCAAAGGAATTCTTGTATCTGTAGTCATCATTTCACCTACTTTATAATCTCCATTGATGATACATGAAATACCTTCTGGTAAATTATTTGCTTTTAAAACCTCTGCAATAATATTTTGACATGCAATTGAACATAACGGCGCTTTTTCAGAAGCTTTCCATACACAAACATCACCACAAATCCATGCTAATGCTGTATTCCAAGACCAAACAGCTACCGGAAAGTTAAAAGCAGATATGATTCCAACAACTCCAATTGGATGCCATTGTTCTCTCATAACGTGACCTGGACGTTCTGATGGTATAGTTTGTCCGTTTAATTGACGTGATAAACCTACTGCAAAATCGCAGATGTCAATCATTTCTTGAACTTCACCATATCCTTCTTGCAACGATTTCCCCATTTCATAAGAAACTAATTTCCCTAATGGTTCTTTCAATTCTCTTAATTTATTTCCAAATTGACGAACAATTTCTCCACGCTGAGGAGCAGGCATCGCTCTAAAAGTTAGGAAAGCAGCTGTTGCAGTTTGCATTACTTTTTCGTAATCTTCTGCAGTAGTTGTTTTTACTTTTCCTATTAGTTGACCATCAACTGGCGAGTAGCTTTCAATAATTTCACCATTTGAAAAATGATTATTTCCTGTAGAAGTTCCTTCATTAATGGCTTTTACTCCAAGAATTTCTAATGCTTCGGTCATGCCGAATTGTTGAGCAATTTTTGACATTATGTGTTTTTTTTGAATGTTTTTTAAATTTTATACAAAAATAGTAGTTTTTTTTGAATATTAGGCAGTTTATATCTTTTGGCAAAAACACTAAAAACCTTATTTTTTATCTACAAATCTTTCGTCGGATTCCATAGTTGTCCCACACTTTTCACATGTTCGAAGCGGTTCAGAATTATAAAAATGTTTAAAATGAGATAAGAAATCAGTTTCTATGTTGTGAAGTTCAAAATAGACTTCATATAATTTATGATTACAATTTTCACAGAACCACAATAATCCATCTGGAATATCTTTACCTTCTCTTTTACGTTCTACAACTAAACCTATTGAACCTTCTGTTCTTGATGGAGAATGAGGTACTTTAGCTGGAAGCAGAAACATATCACCTGCAGAAAGTTTCATGGCTTTCTTTTTGCCATTTTCTTGAACATAAACCGTTATATCTCCTTCTAACTGATAAAATAATTCTTCGGTTTCATTATAATGAAAATCTTTGCGAGCATTTGGACCGCCAACTATCATTACAATATAATCACCAGAATCTATATAAAGATTTTTATTTCCAACTGGTGGTTTTAGAAGGTGTCTGTTTTCTTCAATCCATTTATTGAGATTGAAAGGTTTTTGAATTGACATAATACTATAATGTTTTTACGAAATTACAAAAAATAAAAAAGGTTAGCATTAAACTAACCTTCTTATATCTTTATTTTATTTCAATTTCTAGCGGATTAAATATCTGAGGGGTTTTTTTTGGGTCTTTTTCATAAACTGAGATAGTCCCTTTTACTGTAATTTCTTTTCCAACAGATTGAGAAAGATCTAATTGATGTTCTTCAAGGTATTTGTTAGAGATAACAACGGTAAATACATTTTCTGGATAAGGTTTATCAATATTTATATAATTGGTTGATTTTCCTTCAGATGCTAATTTAAAAGATGCGATTTTACCTTTCAAAATAACTTCCTTACCTATATATTCTTTTGCTTGAGATGTTGTTATAGTTTCTTGAGCAAATGATGTTGTAACAAGAATTAAAAATGTGATAACAAATAACTTTTTCATATATGTAAATTTTTATTTTTTGAGAGGTCATATATGTTATCGCTTTTTACTTATTGGTGTTTGTTTTCAACAAAACTGTTATTAATAGCGATTTCATAGTACTAATTTAAAAAGGTTAGCATAAACTAACCTTAGATTTTTTTAATTCAATTGTTTAATCAAATAAATATAAACTGGAAAGTGATCGCTAAATCCGGGTTCGCTTTGAGAATTTCTGAGTGGATATCCTTTATATTGTCCATTGGTCTGAATTAGAAATGGTTTGTTATAAATTCCTGCCTTCCAATATCTAAATGACGAATAATCATTTCTAGTTAATGGTTCAGAAATCATAATTTGATCAAAAATATCACCAGAATCTCTGTAAAATAATGTTGCGTTACCTTCCTTTGCCATTTGCTCAAAAGGATTGTAAATATCTCCAGGTGTTTTTAATTCTGATTTTTTAAGTTTAGCTCCAATACCAACTTTAACACTTTTATTATAAGAACCATCATTTAAATCACCCATGGTAATAATTTTAGCCTCTGGATTAATCTTTATTAACGAATCAATTATTTTTCTATTAAGTGCTCCGGCTGCCTCACGAAATGGTGAACTTTTTTTCTCACCACCAGAACGAGAAGGCCAGTGATTAACAATTATATTTACTTCTTCACCATCTAGAAAACCAGTAACTAAAAGTTGATCACGAGTGTAAACTCTTTCAGAAGTATTATCAACCTCTACATTATCATCTGTTGCTTCTCCTTTATCTTTCTTGTCTTCTTTACCTTGCTGATTTTTATAAATTAATAAAGGAATGTTAACATAGCTTGTTGGTTTAAAATGTTTTTTCTGATATAGCAAAGCCACATCAATTCCTCTTTTGTCAGGAGAATCAAAGTGAACAATTCCATAATCTCTATTAATTAATTTTGGTTGTTTCACTAAGTCTTCCAAAACCCTTCTGTTTTCAATTTCACAACCACCAATAAATGTTGGAGAATTTGTTGGGTTTTCACCGGTACCTATTTCAGAAAGTACTCTGGCAAGGTTGTCTAATTTCTTTTTATATTTTCTTCCTGTCCAATTCATTGCTCCATCTGGCAACCACTCTTCATCATTATTAGAACCATTAATTGTATCAAACAAGTTTTCAAAATTGTAAAACGCAACGGTATGAATAATATACTTTTTTGACTGGGCATTTACCGCAATTGTTGCGAATAAAACAAAGAAAACGGCAATTAAGTTTTTAATTTTCATTTTAACTATATTAATTAATTATGAAGTTTAACACAAACTTCACGCCAAAAGTAAATAATATTATTAAAAGATGTACATTTGTAGGCTGTTAAGTTTTTATTAACACTTAACGAAAAGAAAATTAATTTAATTCAATTTATGAAAAAACTTGTCATTAGTATTTTGTTTGTGATGCAAGTGTGTTTTGTATTTGCACAAACAGGTACTGGATTTTCCGGAAAAGTTGTAGACTCAAAAACACAAAAACCATTACAAAATGTTGTTGCCACTATTCAGAACAGTAATTTAACTGAAATTACAGATGCTGAAGGAAAATTTGTTTTTAAATCAGTACCAGCTGGTTCTCAATTATTGGTAGTTAAAAGTGATGGTTATAAAGACCAACTATTAGCTATTGATGTAGAACAAGGAAAAATTTTAGATTTGGGTGTTGTTGTTTTGGAAGAAGATGTTACTGAAGAACAACAATTAAGTTTAGTTACCATCACAGATAACGATTTGGGTGATGATAATAGTGGTTCAGAGAGTACTTCTGGACTTTTACAAGCTTCAAGAGATGCTTTTCAACAAGCGGCTGCTTTCAATTGGGGTCTAGCAAGATTTAGAATTCGTGGTTTAGATAATGAAAATGCTACAACCATGATTAATGGAGTAGCAATGAATAAAATATATGATGGAAGACCACAATGGGGTAACTGGGGTGGATTAAATGATGCTACTCGTAACCAAGAATTTACAATGGGTTCTGCACCATCAGACTACACTTTTGGTGGGATTTTAGGAACACAAGAGATTAATACTAGAGCTTCTATTTATAGACCAGGTTCGAGAGTGTCGTTTTCAGGAACAAACACTAATTATAGCTGGAGAACTATGGGTACACATGCTTCAGGAATGAATAAAAACGGATGGGCATTTGTAGTATCTGCATCTAGAAGATGGGCTCAAGAAGGATATTTTGAAGGAACTGATTACAGTGCTAACTCAGTTTTTGCAAGTGTTGAGAAAAAAATCAACGAAAAACATTCGTTAAACTTTACTTCAATTTATGCTGAAAATAGTCGTGGAAGAAATTCTCCTAATACAGATGAAGTAAACAGAATTGCAGGATACAAATATAACTCTTATTGGGGTTATCAAGATGGAAAAAAACGTAACTCTAGAGATAGAGATGTAACTGAACCAATATTAATGTTAAATCATTTCTGGAAAGTTACTAACAAAACTAATATCACCTCTGGTATTACTCATCAATTTGGTAAAATTGGAAGTAGTAGAATCGATAACCAAGGTGCAGATAATCCAGACCCTACTTATTACAGAAATTTACCAAGTTACTATACTTCACTTTGGAATCCAGATGATTACACAGATTTCCAAGGAGATGATCCTGCAAATATTGCTTTAGCAGCCGATGCTAAATTTTTAAATAACAGACAATTAAATTGGAATGAAATGTATCAAGCCAATTTGTCTACTGCAGATGGTCATAGTGCCTATATCTTGTATGAAGATAGAACTGATGACAAATTATGGACAGCCAATACCGTAATTAATTCTCAATTAGCAGATAATATAGTATTAAATGCTGGTGGGACTTTTAAAAGTTTAAAATCACACAACTTTGCCAACCTTCTTGATTTACTTGGTGGTCAGTACTATGAAGACTACGATAATTTTCAAGTTGGTAATGAACAACAATCTGATTTAAACAATCCTAATAGAAAAGTTGGTGTTGGTGATACTTTTGCATACAACTACAATTTAATGGCAACAACATACGAAGCCTTTACTCAATTTAAATTCACATACAAAAAAGTAGATTTTTATTTAGCTCAGACTTATTCTAAAAACCAATATCAAAGAGAAGGTTTGTATAAAAATGGTTTATATCCAACAAACTCTTTTGGTAAAGGTGACAAAATCTCTTTTGAAAACTTTGGTTTTAAAGGTGGATTAACCTATAAAATTACTGGTAGACATTTCTTAAATTTTAATGGAGCATATTTTACTAAAGCACCTACAATGCGTAATGTTTTTCCAAATGCTAGATTAAATAATAATATCACCAGAGGAATTGAAAATGAAAATATTTCAAGTGTAGATGCAAGTTATGTGATTAGAACTCCTAAATTTAAATCTAGAATTACAGCTTACATGTCAAGCATTAAAAATGCAACAGAAACTTCATTCTTCTTTGGTGAAGGTATTTTTGATGATGATAATGGAGATGGTGGAGATGCATTTGTTGCAGAAACTGTAACAAATATTGAAAAAAGAAATATAGGTCTTGAATTGGGTATGGAGTATCAGCTTACTTCTACAATTAAATTGACTGCAAATGCTGCATACGGAGAGTATACTTATAACAACAACCCTAATGTTGTGTTGAATAACGATAACTTAGCTTCTCCTACCAATACAAATCCAATTATTGATTTTGGACAAGCAAATCTAAAAGGATATAGATTATCTGGTGGACCTCAAACTGCAGCTTCATTTGGTATTGAATATCGTGATCCAAAATTTTGGTGGATTGGAGCTAATGCAAATTACTTAGCAAACAATTATCTTGATGTTTCGGCATTATTAAGAACGCAAAACTTTTTTAGAAATCCATTGGATAATGAAGGGCTTCCGTTTCCTGAAGCTACTAACGAAAGAGCTAAAGAATTGCTAAAACAAAAAGAATTTAATAACTTTACTTTGGTAAACTTAACTGGTGGTAAATCTTGGAAAATCAAAAGTAGCACTTTCGGATTTTTTGCATCATTAAACAATGTATTTGATATTCAATATAAAACTGGCGGTTTTGAACAAGCTAGAAACGCAAATTTTAGAGAGGTTAATCAAGATGTATCAAGTGGAACACCTGCTTTTGCACCAAAATATTTTTACGGTTTTGGAAGATCATACTTCCTAAATTTATATGTAAACTTTTAATAAAATATAGTTATGAAAAAAACAATTTTATTCCTTTTAGGAGTTGTAGTAATGACTTCTTTTACGGCATGTTCTCCGGAAGAAGATATTAAAAATCCAGATTTTCAACCATACAAACTTTTTGAAGATTTTACTTCAAATACTACTGATGGTGCTGTAATTAATTTAGCTGGATGGACAAATTTTGCTGAAGCAGGAACTGTAAAGTGGAACCAAGGTATTTATTATTCTGATAAATATGCTGAATTTACAAGCTTTCAGTCTGGACAAGCTGTAAATATTGCTTGGTTAGTATCGCCAAAAATCAATGTTGAATCCAATTCTAAATTAGCATTTGATGTGGCACAAGCTTATGTGTCAACTGCTGCAAATTCAATTGAGCTTTTAGTTTCAACAGATTTTGATGGAACAAATGTAACTGCAGCAAATTGGACAGTTGTAAATTTTACAAAACCGCCTTTAAACTTCGATACCAATTTTGATTTTTTTAGCTCTGGGTTAATCGATTTATCTACTTATGCAAATCAAGATGTTTATCTAGCATTTAAAGTAAAAGGGTCTGGTACTAATACTTCATTAGATGGTACTTATTCAATTGATAATGTTAGAATTATTAACAAAAACTAATAGTAAAGGTAAAAATGAAAAAATCAATTTTTAAAAATATATTTACTCTGGCATTTACTGCAATTTGTTTATCAAGTTGTGTTAATGACGATTCGTATGATGTTCCAGAAAATACGCTAAAAACCTATGAGTTGACTCCAACCTTGGCAGTTAACCAAATTGTGGCTACTTCAACACCAGTTTTGTATACAGCTGATGACATTATTGAAGCTTATGTAACATCAAGTGATGAAAAAGGAACTTTTTACAAATCAATTTCTTTTCAAGACTTGAAAAATACCGCTACAACAATAAAAGGTTTTAGTGTTCCTTTAAACATTACTACTTTGTATGGTAAAGGTTTTACACCAGGTAGAAAAGTGTTTATCAAACTTAAAGGTCTTTATGTAGCAAACGTTTATGGTTCACTACAAATTGGAAGTCTATTTGAAGGACGTATCGGGAGAATTGCTGAGAATGTATGGCAAAATCATTTGTTGCCATCAGCGACTATAGTGCCTGAAAGTGACTTAGTAAGACCTTTTTCATTAAGCGCTGCTTATGCTGATGTTAACCAAAATACATTAATTGACTTAAACCCAGTTCAATTTGACGAAAGTTCTATAAATAGAACCTATTATGATGTTGATTCTGGTGGTGGTGCAACCAATCATGCAATAATTGCAACATCAGGAGGAACTAGCAGAATATTAAGAATGAGTAGTTTTTGTCCGTTTTCTGGCAAGACAGTTCCATCAGGAAGTGGTACAATCAGAGGTGTTTTAACAAAATATGATACCGATTTTCAGTTTATCGTAAGATATGAAAGTGATTTCAAATTAAATAGTCCTAGAGTTGATGTTTTCCCTCCAATTGTTGGTAATGCAATTCAATATCTTGGTGCGTTTACAGAAAACTTTGAGAGTTATACAGCTGGTTCTGCAACAACAGGACAAAATAATTTTCCAAAATATATAAATGATCCTGTTGTTGGTTCGAAAACATGGAGAACAAGATCATCTAGTGGTACTAAATATATAGAAATGTCGTCTTTTGGTAATCCAGTAGAAAACAATAGAACTTTATTCATTGTCCCAGTTGATATGACTGCTGCCAATAACTTATCATTTAAAACTAGAACAAATTTCTATAATGGTGAAACTTTAAAAGTTTACTACAGTACAAATTATGTTCCTGGTTCTGCAATAAGTTCTGCAACATTAGTAAATATTACTTCTAATTTTACTTTTTCGACTGCGAATACTTCAACTGCATCATTTACAAATAGTGGTGTGTATTCCATACCAACATCGGTAACTGGAAATGGATTTTTCATATTTGAATATACTGGTTCAGGATTAACAAGTCCGACACTTACAACAAATATGCAAATAGATGATATTGTCGTGAATTAATTTTATACAACATAAATCATATAAAAAGAGCTTCCAAATTGGAAGCTCTTTTTGTTTACTATTTACAAATTATAAATCATTTTTTGAAAAACCAGCTTTTAGAATAGTTGTTGTATCTGTAACTTCATTAGAAAAATCAACTTTCATCTTACTTGGATCTTTTGAGGAGTAATCTACATCGAAAAACTTGTTTATTTTATCTTCGTAATTTTCTGGACACCTATAGTATTTAGTTGTAGATAATGAGTCTTTTCATATTATTCCATGAGACTTTTTGTAACTTTTCCTCTCAGTTGACACTCAATGTATTTACATACGGTTTGAGCCTTATTTTCATTTATTTCCTTTCTATAATCACATCCTTTATTAACTGAATAAATCAAACAGTAAAGAAATAGTATAACAGGAATTGAATAAATATTTTTTTTTTCATTTTTAAAGATGATAGTGAATATTATTTAATGGCTAATTTATATAATAACTAATTTGTATGAAAACTGAATTAAAAAATTGACAATAAAAACGTTTTTAAGGCCTTAAAAAGCATGTTTTCTGAAAAACAGCTTAAAGTAATTATTAATAATAATCGCAACTAAAAACAAACAAAACCAACCTTTGTGTTGAATTAAAAGATAATTAACACATAATAAAAAACCGAGACTTTCATCTCGGTTTTTAAATCTTATTGATTAAATCTTAATTATTTTACGATTAAGAATTCTGAACGTCTGTTTTGAGAGTGTTCTTCTTCAGTACATTTATCACATGCAACTTTAGGCTCAGATTCACCGAATCCTTTACCAGAAATTCTCTCTGCGGAAATACCTTTAGAAATTACATATTGAACAGTAGCTTGAGCTCTTCTTTCAGATAAAGTCATATTGTAATCATCACTTCCTCTTCTATCTGTGTGAGATTTAGCATAGATCACTAACTTATCATTATTCTTCATCACTTGAACTAATTTATCCAATTCAAATGCTCCTTCTTGAGTGATGTTGTTCTTATCAAACTCAAAATAAATTGGTTTTAAGATAATCTCAGTTGGAGTAACTATTACGTCAATTGGTTGTAATGAAGCATCAACTTTAGCAGTTGGTCCTTTGCTTTTTGCAACTGGGAATACATTTCCTTCGAAACCATCTTTAGAGGCTTGAATTGAATATGGCTTATCACATTCAACTCTAAAATTAACTTC
>CANGUP010000097.1 GCA_947457105.1 Flavobacteriaceae bacterium | reverse complement strand
TTCAAAAATGATTTTAAACTTAAACGAACCATCAAAAATTGAAGATACTTCTTGGATAAAACCAATGAAATATGTTGGCGTTTGGTGGGAAATGCACGTAGGAAAATCAACTTGGGATTATGCAGGAAGTCAAAATGCGCAAAATGCTGCCGATGGAAGTTTAAAGCCATCAGGAAAACACGGCACAACAACTGAAAATACTAAAAGATATATTGATTTTGCTGCTAAAAACGGTTTTGATGGCGTTTTAGTAGAAGGTTGGAATGTAGGTTGGGAAGATTGGTTTGGAAATTGGAAAGAAGAAGTATTCGATTTTACAACGCCTTATCCTGATTATAATTTGAAAGAAGTTAATGATTATGCCAAATCAAAAGGTGTAAAAATGATAATGCATCACGAAACTTCAGGTTCTGTGGCTAATTATGAAAGACATTTAGATAGAGCCTTAAACCTAATGAAAGACTATGGTTATCCTGCAGCTAAATCAGGTTATGTGGGTAGAATTATTCCGCGTGGTGAGTTTCACGATGGGCAAACCATGGTGAATCACTATAATTTTGTTGCAAGAAGATTTGCCGATTATAAAATGATGGTTAATTCGCACGAAAGTTCTCGTCCAACAGGATATTCAAGAACGTATCCTAATTATATTGCAGCCGAAGCAGCTCGTGGAAATGAGTTTAACGCTTGGTCAGTTGGAAATCCACCAATGCACGAAACTATTTTGCCTTTCACAAGATTATTAGGAGGACCAATGGATTACACTCCAGGAATTTTTGAAATCAAAATGAGTTATTATGATAAATCAAAAATAGAACAAGTTCATACTACTTTGGCAAAACAATTAGCGCTTTATGTAACGATGTATTCACCATTACAAATGGCAGCCGATTTACCAGAAAATTATGAAAGATATGCTGATGCTTTTCAGTTTATAAAAGATGTTGCTGTAGATTGGCAAGATTCAAAATATCTTGAAGCTGAACCTGGAGATTATTTGACTGTGGTGAGAAAAGAAAAAAATGGAGAACGTTGGTTTTTAGGAGCAATTACCGATGAAAATGCCCGTAAAACAGAAATTAAATTAGATTTCTTATCACCAAATAAAAAGTACCAAGCTATTATCTATCAAGATGGTACTGATGCTGATTGGAAAAACAATCCAAAATCTTATGCTATAAAAACCATCGAAGTTACTTCTAAGTCAAAAATTAAATTAAATTTGGCTAACGGTGGTGGAACTGCTATAAGTTTCAAACCAATAAACTAAAACCAAACCAAACAAACTAAAATTTATGAGTTCAGAACAAATTAAAACAAACTATCCTGCATTATATACGCTGATTACAGTGTTTTTTTTCTGGGGATTTATTGCTGCTGGAAACAGTATTTTTATTCCGTTTTGTAAAAGTTATTTTTCGTTAGATCAATTTCAATCGCAATTGGTTGATTTTGCTTTTTACACTGCTTATTACGTAGGCGCTTTATTATTGTTTGCCTTAGGCGATATGTCTGGAAAAGATATCGTTGGAAAATGGGGTTACAAGAAAAGTATTGTGTACGGATTGTTATTTTCAGCACTTGGCGCTGGAGCCATGATTATTGCTGTTGAAGCTAGTATTTATGCTGGAATGTTGGTTGGATTATTTATTGTAGCCTTAGGATTTTCATTGCAACAAACCGCAGCCAATCCATTTGCAATATTATTAGGTGACCCAAAAACCGGTGCTAGTAGGGTAAATCTTGGTGGCGGAATCAACTCTTTTGGAACTACTATTGGTCCAATTGTGGTGGCTTTGGCATTGTTTGGAACGGCAAAATCAATTTCAGATGAGCAAATAAAAGCTTTAGAATTAAGTAAAGTTGTGATTTTATATATTGGTGTTGGATTGTTGTTTGTTGCAGCAGCGGCTTTGTTTTATTTTTCTAAAAAAGTACCAAGTGGTATTGCAAATGAGCCAATGGAAAAAGCAAATAAAGCATTAAGAACATTAGTTGTAATGACGGTTTTACTAGCTGTAATGTTTACACCTGTTTTTCAAAGTTATAAAAGTGAAGAAGCTTTAAAAATAGAAACTTTAACAAAAGAAAAAGATAATTTAATTAATGTTGAATTAAAAGACAGTAATAGAGCTAAAGACATTATTTATCATGAAATTGTAGCAAAACAATTAGAAATAAAATCATTGCAGGAGCCATTAGAACAAGGAAGAATGCTTTGGCTTTCTGGAGCTTTGTTTGTGGTGCTTGGCGGAATTTTATTTTCATACACATCAGCTAGAAAGAATTCTGAAGGTTGGGGTGCAATGCAATACCCACAATTGGTGTTGGGAATGTTGGCTATTTTTACTTACGTTGGGGTAGAAGTTGCTATTGGAAGTAATCTTGGTGAGCTTTTAAAATTAAAAGAGTTTGGAAGTTTGCAATCGTCTGACATTGCGCCTTACATTTCTATGTATTGGGGAAGTTTGATGATTGGTCGTTGGGCTGGAGCGATTAGTGTTTTTAATCTTCAAGGAAGTAAAAAAACAATAGCTTTAATCATTGTTCCTTTGGTGGCTTTTGGAATTATTTTAGGTGTGAATATCCTTTCAGGGAAAGATATGAAACCGCTTTATTATTATGTAGTTTGTGTATTGGTTCAAATTGGAGCTTTCTTTTTGAGTAAAGACAAACCTGCAAGAACTTTAATGATTTTTGGTAGTTTTGGAATTGTTGCCATGTTAATTGGTTTGTTTACAACAGGAACTATTGCTGTCTATGCTTTCCTTGCCGGAGGTTTGGCTTGTAGTATTATGTGGCCATCCATTTTTAGTTTGTCTATTATCGGATTAGGAAAATATACTTCTCAAGGTTCAGCATTTTTAATTATGATGATTTTGGGAGGAGGAATTATTCCACCAATTCAAGGAAAATTGTCTGATATTATTGGAATTCATCAATCGTATATTATTGCAGTAGTTTGTTTTGCCTATTTAACTTTATTTGCTGTTTTGGTGAAAGGTATTCTGAAAAAACAAAATATTGATGTTGACGCTATTGAACTAGAAGGCAGTCATTAATTAGTATTCAGTTGTCAGTTGTCGGTTGAAAGTTTTCAGTTCTGACTGAATGTTAATATAAAACTCCGAGGGAAAATAATTTCTTTCGGAGTTTTTTTATATTTTGGTACTATGGAAACACGCGTAATAATTCTGCTTTGTATTATAATAGTTGTATTTATCATTAATCGATTGTATGTTCGAGCTGATGAGAAAAGAAAAATAGCTCTTAAAGACAAGAAAATCGCCTCAGATAAAGAGATTATATCAATGTTTGAAGATCCTTTAACTGGCGAAAAAGCAAAAGTTAGTGACACTCAAACTAACAACGAATATTCTGATGAAATTTCAGATGATGGAGTTTTTTATGATAAACAAAGAAGGACTTCTGAATATGTATTAAATAAATATTATTCGGAAGATGGTGATTTGGAGAGAGAGTTTATTTTAATCAAAAACCATTTATTAGATAATGGATTTAAGTTTAAATTGTTTACCGATTCGGAATTAGATTTTCTTGAAGAGACAATAACATTTTCAAGTTTTGAAGATTGGCATTGCTCTAATTCGTATCATAAAAATCAATTATCAGTTTTTATTGCTTCAATAAAAGCTAAGTCTAATAATAGTAGATATAGCTCAAGAACAGAAAATTATAGTATTGTTTTTTGGATTAAAGATTTTAATTTTTTTGGTCATTATTGTTTTTTTAAGAAACCAATTGTTCAAAATATAATTGATGTTTTTATTGACGAGGAGAAGGAGATAATTAAAGGATATCAAACAGAAATTATTAAAAAGTCACACCAAGAAAATGCAATTAAGGATTATTTTAAAACAATAAATTTTGAGAATGATTTAGAAATTGAAATTATCGATTCAAATATTATTATGAGAATTACCAATGTCGTTTCTCATGAAAATTTAACCAAACTTTTTGATTGTATTAAAAACTCCGAAGGAAAGTAAAATTTCTTTCGGAGTTTTATTTTTATTCAAATGGTTGGCTGTTTAGCCCTGATGCAAGGGAAAAGCCTCGCTTCTTTAGCGAGCTTTGGAAAGGCAACAGGAATGAGGTTTCCAAGAGTTCGCAAACCATTCGCTCATAATCCTTATTTATTCCATTCAATTTTTCTTGAGAAATACATTACTGAGGCAAGTATTAAGAATAATCCGATGCTTCCTACCAAAAGTGCGTAATCTTCGAGTTGGATGATAACATAAATGAAGGTATAAAGTACTGAAAGTGAAATTGCAATAAAGGTTGGAAATTTTTTATCTTTTAAAATGGAGATTGAATAAAGCGAAATTAATGCTACAACTGAGATTCCTGCAACTGCATAGGCAAAGCTGAAGGAACTGTGTTCTGTGATGGAAATGAGCAAAGTGTAGAACATGATTAATGCAATTCCAATCATGCAATATTGGAAAATATGGATGCTGATTTTACTGATAGATTGTATTAGGAAAAAGATTAAAAAGGTTAATCCAATTACGAGAAAACCGTATTTAGAAGCACGTTCGTTTTGTTGGTATTCGTCTACTGGAGTAATGAAATCTACTGCAAAAGCATATTTACTTAGTTCGGGTAAAACTTCAAAATTTTCTTGTGAGAAAGGTCTGTTGAAGTGAAGAATTTTCCAAGTAGCATCGAAACCTTTGTTGGTGATTTTCTTGTCGTTTGGAATAAAACTTCCGTTAAAATTAGGTGATGCCCAATTGGAAGTCATTTTGGCTGAAGTAGTTTTTCCAATTGGAACTATGCTGATTCTTTTACTTCCGTTGTAGGTGATGCTCATGTTGAAATTTGTATTTTTCAAATCATTGTATTTGAAGTAGCCAGTTTCAAGTGATTCTATGGAATCGTTGTTTTGGTTGTTGTGAACTGGTTCGAAGGTGAAACTGTTGCTTCCAATGTTTATTTTGACTTCATCGTTTACACTTTTTAAATTAGTGGTTCGAATGATAATTGTGGCTTTATCCCAAAATACATTTTCATTAAGTATGTTTTTTTTGTAGAATTTGGGTTGTACATAGCTTCCTTTAAATTGCATTTTTGTGGTAAATACATTCGATTTGTAAATGCTTCTTTGCAATGGAGTTTTGATTTCTGTGTTGGATGCATTTGAAAGTTCTTCGGGAAAAAAAAACGCATTTTCAACTTGATTTGTAATTGGGTCTTTATAGGGTATTTTTAGAATTGGACCATAAAAATAGACACTTTCACCCCATTTGGAAGTGGTTTCGGCAACAACTTCTTTTTGACGTTGGCTACGTTCAGAGATGAGGTCTTGAACAAAGAACAACGGAATTAATAGCACTAAAGTTAACAAACCTACCATCATCATTTTGGCAGTTGTTGATTGAAAGAAACCTTGTTTAGGTTGATTTTGATAATTTTCCATGATTGAAATTGATTTTTAAAATTGATTTTTGAAATTGTTATTATTTAATATTAAAGGTTGATTGAATCGTTTTAACTGGAATTGTTAGCATTTTATAAAAATCTAAATCATGAAATTGATGTGCTTTTTTTCCACGATTGTAAGTGTGAATAAAATGTTTGATTTTAGTAGGATAGAAGACAGTTCCAATGCATATTACCATAAATAAATAGGCGCTTTTTTTGCCGTTTCCCAATAAAAAGTATTGCATAGCAATTTCATCAACTACTGAAACTCCTGTGTTTGTTAGCACATGTATTACGTCATGGTCTTCTAGTTTTGGTTGCATTTCGAAATTGTATTTTAGTAGAAAACATCCCAAATGAAAACCTAAACTATCTTCTTTGTAATTGATTAACTCCTTTGGAGTAACGTTCCAAGCGATTCCTTTTTTTAAGAATTTTTGATACGGTTTTTTGGTTAATTCATACATTTTTTCAATTAGTAAATCTCTCATTTGCGCAATAATTGATGGTTTATAGTGTTTCGTATTTTCCGATGTTTGTAATAGATTCTTTATGTTTTTTTGGAAGTAGAATCACTTTTACTACATGATCTACTTTTAATGTTTTGCTTAATATATATAGTTTTAAAAGTGTTTTTGTTGGAAAATTAGATCTTTCAAAAATCATTTTATAAACCATTTTCGGAACTAAGATTTTCTGAATTTCTAGTAAAATAAAGTATCTAGAATTACCCAAATGCTTTTTATATTGTTCAAATAAATGAATCGTGAATTTTCCTTTAAGTAAATCGTTTTCTAAATGTTGAATTCTATCTATTTCCCAATCTTTATAATTATTTGGTAAATCTTTCAACCCCATTCGAATTCCTAATCTAGAAAACACATCAAAAATTTCTTCTTTTTCATTGAGTTCGATTTTTCTTTCTAACAATTCAAAAGAGCGAATCGAATAATCTATAAGCATATAAAGTACATCTCTGTAAGCCCAATCAGGAATGGTTTGTCCACGACTTTTTTCAACTCCTTGATGAATCTGGGTTATTTTATCTATGGTTGCTAATGCCTTTTCATTTTCTGCAAAGACTATGTTTTGAGCATATTCAACAGTAGAAAACAATCGTTCCAATGGATTTGTCGGAATCTTTCCTGTAAAGTACAACCAATCTACTACTTTGTTTAAAGCAAATTCGGCTGCAGAACCTGCAAAAATTAATAGAACAGCATCTGTATTTTTCCAAATTTCTCTTACAATCGATTTTTCATCAACGAAATAGCTCATTTTATATTTTTTTATAGTTATGAATTAATACAACAGTCATTATTCCAAGAGTATAGGCAAGCATATCAGTCCACGAAAAAGAGTTTCCGAGTAAAATGTTTAGGATTTTGATTTTATCTAAATGAAGTAGTTCGAGAATATGGATGTATTGTAAAAATTCAATTATATAGCTTATTAATAATGATAGGATTGCAATTTTATTCAACTCTGTTTTCAGAAATGTTGCCAATAAGTAAAATACTAAGATTGATGCTAGATAATCTCCAAATATTGGTCTTATGAATTGGTCGTTTACTAAGAGTGTTATTGTTATCTCTATGATTAAGATGACACAACTGATTATTAAATATTTTACTTTTATTTTCTTCATAATATTTAAAAGTACTTTGTTTTTCAAAGTAAATGGATAAAAAAATAGATTTAACTTTTTGATAGTAGTTTTTCAAGCGCATCAATATGATCTATGAATGCTTTTTTTCCTTCTTTGGTCGCTATGTATCTTGTGTTTGGTTTTTTACCAATAAATTGTTTTTCAATTTTAATATAATTTTCAGATTCAAGAGCTTTGGTATGAGAGGCGAGGTTGCCATCAGTTACTCCAAGAAGTTCTTTAAGCATATTGAAATCGGCACTTTCGTTTACCATCAATACCGACATAATCCCCAAACGAATTCGGTGATCAAAGGCTTTGTTAATATTTTGTATGATGGTTTTCAAATTATTTGTATGTTTTTTTTAAATCTGTATTCTAACTTCTGTAAATCTGCTATCTCAAAATTAATTTCTATCATATTTAAAATACATCATGCTTCCGTAAATTATATGGCAAATTCCAAATCCTAATGCCCAAAATAATAATCCGTATCCTAAAAACCATGTTGAAAGTAATCCTAAGATTATCATTGTAATTCCTAAATATCGTACATCACCAAGTGTGTATTTACTAGCGTTTACGCAGGCTAAACCATAAAATAATAGGGTTAATGGAGCAACCAAACTTAGCATTTCTTTCTCTATCAAAAATAGAATAAAAAAACCACCAGTTGCTAACGGAATTGCAAAGTTTATAACTAATCTTTTTGATGAAACATTCCATATTTTATCTTCTGTTTTTTTTGCTTTTCTAACACTTAAGGCTATTCCTGTTATTATTGATGAAATTAATACTGAGAAAGCAATTATAAAAAGTTTGTTTATGGCATCTTGAGAGATGATAAGATTTCTATAGTTTCCCATTGATGTCGTATCAAAATAAATTGTTTTGTAAGCTAGCCAAGCTCCAATCAAAGAATAAATCCCTGCAAGAACTCCTGATAATCCACTAAGTGAAATAAATCGTGATGATTGGTTCATCATGTTTTTTATTTCAGATATGTCGTTAAGATATTTTTCGTTTTCCATATAAAAGTACTTTGAAGCACAAAGTAAATAAATAAAAATTGTTCAACCAAATGTTTTTTGGTTTATTTTTGAATTAAAATAAATAGAAATGAAGAAAATAGTTTTTTTGTTGTTAGTAAATTCTACGTTAATGTTCTCTCAAACCAATGATGAAGTAATGTTGAAACAAATTTATAAAGTTGCTTTAACCGAAAGCAAAGCCTATCCATGGTTAGACGATTTGTCAAATAAAATTGGTCATCGTTTGTCTGGTTCATCTGGAGCAGCAAAAGCCGTTACTTATACAAAAGAACAAATGGAACTTTTAGGTTTAGATAAAGTTTATCTCCAAGAAGTTATGGTTCCTCAATGGTTGAGAGGCGAGAAGGAAGTAGCCTATTTACAAGTTGGAAAGCAAAAAAAATCTTTTCCAATTTGTGCTTTAGGAATGTCGGTTGCAACTCCAAAAAATGGTTTGTTAGCAAATGTAATTGAAGTTAAAAGTTTAGAGGAGTTAAAAGCTTTAGGAATTGAAAAAGTGAAAGGAAAAATTATATTTTTCAACAGACCAATGAATCCTGAGTTTATTGAAACTTTTCATGCTTACGGAAGTTGTGTTGATCAACGTTCTTCCGGAGCAAGAGAAGCCGGAGAATTGGGAGCAGTTGGAGTAATTGTTCGTTCAATGAATTTGAGATTAGATGATTTTCCTCATACGGGTTCAACAAATTATAAAGATATTGCGATGGATAAAAGAATTCCAGCTGCAGCAATTTCTACAAATGGAGCAGAAGAGTTAAGTAAGTTATTGCAACAAAATCCAAATGCTAAATTATATTTTAAACAGTCTTGCCAAACATTGGAAGATGTTTTGTCTTATAATGTTGTTGGTGAAATAACAGGTTCGGAACATCCAAATAAAATTATGGTTGTAGGTGGACATTTAGATTCTTGGGATTTAGGAGATGGCTCTCATGATGATGGTGCTGGTTGCGTGCAAAGTATGGCGGTTTTAGAAATATTTAGAAAATTGAACTACAAACCTAAAAATACGATTAGAGTAGTTTTGTTTATGAATGAAGAGAATGGTGTTAAAGGCGGATTAAAATATGAAGAGTTGTCTAGCAAGAATAAAGAGAATCACATCTTTGCTTTAGAGAGTGATTCGGGAGGCTTTACACCAAGAGGTTTTTCAATTGAAGCGGATGATTCTAATTTTGATAAAATCACCACTTGGAAGAACTTATTTGAGCCTTATCTAATTCATATTTTTAGAAAAGGACATACTGGAGTTGATATTGGGCCTTTAAAGTCAGAAAAGATTGTAAAAGTAGCGTTGCAACCCGATTCACAACGTTATTTTGACTACCATCATGCAGCAAATGATACTTTTGATGCTGTAAATAAAAGAGAACTAGAATTGGGAGCCGCTTCAATGGCATCGCTTATGTATTTGTTTGATCAATATGGATTGCAATAGATGAAACCTGCAGAAGAATATATCTTAAATCAACCAGAACCTTATCGTTCTATAATTTTTAATCTGCAAATTGTAATTCAAAGTCAAATTCCAAATTTAGAGTTATTTTACAAATGGAAAATTCCTTTTTATTATTATGGAGGAAAACCCTTTTGTTTCATAAATGTAAGTCATAAAAGAAAGTATGTTGACTTAGGAATTGTAAAAGGTTTTCAAATCAAAAATCATCAAGAACATCTTATTTCAGAGAATAGGAGTATAATGAAATCACTAAGGTTTTCTTCACTTGAAGAAATTGATAATAAAATTTTAATAGAAATCATTCAAGAAATTTCGAAATTATATTAAACAAAAAAAGAGACTGAATTTCAGTCTCTTTTTTATTATTAAGGTTTAAATTATTTGATTTCTCTGTTTATGTAAACCCATCCAGATTTAGCTTCAACACCATTACGTTCAATTACATAATAGTAAGTACCATCTGGTAGTTCGTGTCCAGCATCAGATTGTCCACCCCATTCATTAACATAGTTAGTTTTTGAATATACTTTAGTTCCATATCTATTGTAGATACTTAATACTTTAACATTTAAACCTGTTAAATCGAAAGTATCATTTAAGTTATCGCCATTTGGAGAAATACCTCTTGGAATTGAACAAGTTACATCATTTGCAATAAATACTTCAGAGTCAGAACATGTTCCAGTTCCATTAGGAATTGTAACGAAACAAGTATAACTACCAGCAGCATTTGCAGGAACTTGTAAAGTTGGACTATTACCCCCAACAACTCCTGTTGGACCAGTCCACGAATAAGTAGCTAAAGAAGTGTCAAAGTTATTTGACATTACTTCAAGAACATAATTTGTTCCAACACAACCTCCTGTCAATGTGAATGATGGAGAAGGTGAAATAGTTATCGTAAATGATTCTTGATCTGTACAACTTCCGTTTGCAGCATATACATATAAAGTTGTATTTGCATTAATTATAGCTCCAGTATTTAATTGAGTTCCAGTTCCATTTGGACCTGTAAAATAATTTCCAACGCTTGGTGCTGGTAATATATAATTATCACATGCAGTAACATTGCTTATTGGATTTACAATTGGTGTAGTATTAATTACTATTGTCATTGTAGTAGTTGTTGCACAAAGTCCAACATTTGGTGTAAATGTATAAGTACTGCTTCCTGCAGTTGATGTATTAATTGTACTTGGACTCCATGTACCTGCAATACCATTTATAGATGTATTATTAAGTGAAGGTGCAATTGAACCTTGACAAAATGGACCAACTTGATTAAATGTAGGAACAGTTTGAGGATTAATTGTAATTACCATCGTAGCAGTAGTTGCACAAAGTCCAGTATTTGGTGTAAATGTGTAAGTTGTATTTCCAACTACTGAAGTATTAATTATAGCAGGACTCCAAGTTCCAGCTATTCCACCATTATTAGAGGTTGAAGGAAGTGATGGAGCAGTTCCATTTAAACAAATACTTGCTATCTGAGTAAATGTTGGTGTAATTGGTGCATCAATAGTAACAGATAAAGTTGCTATAGTTGCACAAATTCCTGCATTTGGTGTAAATGTGTACGTTGTAGTTCCAACCATAGAAGTATTGACAGTTGCAGGACTCCAAGTTCCAGCTAAACCATTATTTGAAGTTGTTGGTAAAGTTGGAGCCGTTCCATTTAAACAAATATTTGCTATCAGATTAAATGTAG
>CANGUP010000096.1 GCA_947457105.1 Flavobacteriaceae bacterium | reverse complement strand
TATTTAGAAAAAATGTCTGTTTCTGAATTGTTGACAAACATCAATAATGAGGACAGAACCGTTCCGTTGGCAGTTGAAAAAGCGTTGCCTCAAATTGAGTCGTTAGTTGAAAAAGTGGTCGAAAAAATGAAACTTGGTGGTCGCCTTTTTTATATTGGAGCTGGAACTTCTGGACGATTAGGAATTGTTGATGCTTCAGAATGTCCGCCTACATTTGGAGTTCCATTTGATTTGGTTAACGGAATTATTGCAGGTGGAGATAAAGCTATTAGAAAGGCAGTTGAAAACGCCGAAGACAATACTAAACAAGCTTGGATAGACTTACAAGAACAAAACATTTCAGAAAACGATGTTGTAATTGGGATTGCCGCTTCGGGAACTACTCCATATGTAATTGAAGGTTTGAAAAAATGCAATGAAAATCACATAATCACAGGTTGTGTCACTTGCAATGAAGGAAGTCCGTTGTCATTATCAGCAAATTTTCCAATAGTTGTTGTAGTTGGACCTGAATTTGTAACTGGAAGTTCAAGAATGAAAGCAGGAACAGCTCAGAAATTAGTATTAAACATGATTTCAACTGCAACCATGATTCAACTGGGAAAAGTGAAAGGCAACAAAATGGTAGATATGCAATTGAGTAATGACAAATTAGTGGATAGAGGCGTAAAAATGATAATGGGTGAAATTCCAGTTGATTATGAAAAAGCTAGTCAATTATTAAAGGAATTTGGAAGCGTTAGAAAAGCCGTTGAAGAATTTAAACAGTAATATGAAAGAATCCCTAAAAGTAGTTTTACTTTTATCTATATTTTTTGTACTTTTCTTTTTAGTAAGAAAATCTACAAAGAATACTATTATTGAAGAGCAAGCTAAAATTGATTTAAATGATTATCCACAAACATTAGATAGTATAAAATCTATTAAAAAAGAGCTTAAAGATAAAAGCATTAGTAAAATTGGAGAAAAATTCACTTCACTTTTGACCGATAAAATTTTTCCTTATTGGTATGGAACTGATTGGGATTTCAATGGAACAACACAAAAACCAAACGAAGGAAAAATTGCATGTGGCTATTTTGTAACAACCACATTAAGGGACATTGGATTAGATATTAACAGAGTTAAACTTGCTCAATGTGCTTCTGAACAAATGATAAAAAAATTAGTAAGTGAAGATAATATTTATCGATATTCAAACAAATCAATTGAAGAATTTGAAACCAATTTAAAACAGAAAGGCAATGGAATTTATGTCGTTGGCTTAGATAATCATACTGGTTTTGTTCTATTTTCTGACGAAGGAAGTTTTTTTATTCATTCAAGCGGTATTTCACCATACAAAGTTGTAAAAGAAAAACTTACGGAATCGGTTTTAATTGTAAAATCAAAATATCGAATTGTAGGCAAATTATCTTCTGATAAAGAGTTACTTTTGAATTGGGTTAAAAAATAAACTTAAAAATTACATATATGAAAAAAATACTTTTAACATTCGCATTATTTCTTTCTATACTTTCTTTTGCTCAAGAAATCAATCTTGAAAGAGGTAAATATTATGTAAACGGAAGTCAGATTTCTACTAGAGAAACCAAACAATTACTAGCTTCTAATGCTGAAGCATTGAGTAAATTCAAATCTGGACTTGGTAAAGAATCAGCTGGTGGATTCCTAATTGGATTTGGTGGTGCATTGGTTATTACCGATATGGTAGTAGGTTTGGTATCAGATGTAAAATATCCAACTGCGGCAACCTATATTGGAGCTGGAGCTTTAATTATTGCAATTCCTGTTTTATCTGGAAAGAATAAAAAAATTAAAGAAGGAATTGATTTGTACAATAGCGGTTTGAAAAATCTCGGCGAAACTAATTCAAATTTTGAAGTGAATTTAATCGGAAACCAAAGAGGTTACGGAATCCAAATTCGTTTTTAATATGGCAACTAACAAAGATCTTTTGGCTAAAGGTGTAAAGTATTTATTCGGTGCTTTACCATTGATGTTTATTGGACCAAGTGTAATGTATAATGCTTTTATGAACAAGCATACCAATTGGCATTATTTAATTTTAGTAATTGGTTGTGCTATTTGTATAACATCGGTTTTTTTAGCTTTCAAAGGAATAAAAACAATCACCGATTCACTTTTTGATAATAATAAATAACGATAATATAATTTTATGAAAACACTAATGCTTTTCTGCATTTCAATAATATTCCTTAGTTGCCAAAACAAATTAGAGTGCAATCCTAAAGAGTTTAAAACTGGTAAATTTGAATTTGTTCAAGAAGTTAATGGCAAAAAAGAAATTACAACATTTGAGCGAACAGATAAATTACAAATTGAAACCTACAAAGGAAGAACCGATACGGCTTCGGTTCGTTGGGTAAATGACTACGAATTTGTTCTTCAAAAATTACATCCTAGAAATATGGCAGAAAAAAAGGCAATTTCTATGCGCTTCATTTCTACTAAAGGAAAAACCTATACCTTTGAATATTCTTTTGTTGGAGAATCCAAAAAACAAATGGGAACTGTAACAAAGATTGATTAATTCCGTAAAACCACTTTATTAATAACTTTTTGAAACTTACCAATGGAAGTATTATTTACCACAGATGCACTAATTGCACTTTTAACATTAACCTTTTTAGAAATTATACTTGGTATCGATAACATTGTTTTCTTATCTATCGTATCGGGAAAACTTCGTGAAGAAGACCAACCAAAAGCTAGAAGAATTGGACTATTGTTAGCTATGGTTTTTCGTATTATTTTACTTTTCGGAATCACTTGGGTAATGAGTTTAAAAGAATCTTTCTTTGATTTTGACTTAGGCTTTTTCTCGGGAGGAATTTCAGGACAAAGTTTAATCATCTTTGGTGGAGGTTTGTTTTTGTTATACAAATCGGTATCAGAGATTCACCACAAATTAGAAGGTGAAGACGATGCAACTAGTGGAAAAGCTAGTAACAACTTGTCATCAGCAATTATTCAAATCGCTTTATTAAATATTGTTTTCTCTTTTGACAGTATCTTAACAGCTATTGGTTTAGTAAGTTCTGCCGAACCACCAAAAGGTTTTGGACCAGCTGGAGCAATAGAAATCATGATTCTTGCTATTGTAATTTCAATCGTAGTAATGCTTGCCTTTGCAGGACCAGTTTCTAAATTCGTAAACGAACATCCAACCATACAAATTCTTGGACTTTCTTTCTTAATCCTAATTGGAGTAATGCTTCTTGCAGAAGGTTCGCACTTGGCACACTTTAGATTTGGTAACGATGTAGAAGTTCATAGCATACCAAAAGGATACTTATATTTTGCAATTTTCTTCTCTTTATTTGTAGAATTCCTAAACTTAAAAATGAAGAAAAGCAGCAGAAAACCAGTTGTTTTACACAACAGTAAAATAATTGATAAAAAATTAGAAGATAGCGATATTACTAATTAATCGAATTTTTTAAAAGAAAAAATGGTGATTGAGGTTCTCGAAATCACCATTTTTTTATGGTTTAAAATGAAATACTAAGATAATCCGATTATCTTACCATTATTGTCAATATCAATTAGTTCTGCATTTGGTACTGCTGGCAAACCTGGCATTCTCATTACATCACCAAGTAACGGAACAATAAATCCTGCGCCGCTTGCAATTTCAAACTCACGAATTGTTATAGTAAAATCCGTCGGACGACCTATTATCTTTTCATTATCAGAAAAACTTGCCGGTGTTTTTGCCATACAAATCTGAAATTCATTAAAACCCAACTCATTAATCATCTTCAATTGTGATTTCGATTTTGGAGAAAACTCAACTGAATTGGCTCCATAAATTTCTTTCGCAATCGTATTTATTTTATGTTCAATCGAATCTTCTTTTTGATATAATGGTTTAAAGTTTGCTTCACCTTTATTGATTTCAGCAACTACTTTTTCAGCTAATTCAGCCGAACCTTTTCCACCATCAACAAAAGCTGTGCTTACAATTGCTGTAACACCTTTTGCTAAACACAATAATTTCAATTTTTCATATTCTGCTTGAGTATCATCAGGAAAAGAATTTATAGAAACCACAGGATTTATTCCAAACTTCTGAATATTTTCAATGTGTTTTTCTAAGTTGCAAAACCCTTTTTCAATCGCAGCTACATTTTCAGTTTTAAAATCTTCTGAACTCAATCCAGCATGATGTTTAATTGCTCGAATCGTTGCAACTAAAACCACCGCATCAGGTTTCAATCCGCTTTGTCCACACTTTATATGAAAGAATTTTTCAGCTCCTAAATCGGCACCAAATCCTGCTTCAGTAACTACATAATCACCAAGAGAAAGTCCCATTTTGGTAGCAATTACCGTATTCGTTCCTTGTGCAATACTTGCAAATGGTCCACCATGAAGAATAGCTGGATTTCCTTCTAAAGTTTGTACTAAATTAGGTTTCAGAGCATCTTTAAGCAAAACTGCCATCGCTCCTACTACTTTCAAATCACGAGCAAAAATAGCTTTCCCATCAAAAGTTTTTCCAACAAAAATGTTTCCTAAACGAAGTTTCAAATCTTCTAAATCTTTCGACAAGCAAAGAATCGCCATCACTTCTGACGCTGGAGTAATGTTGAAACCATCTTCGCGCATCGTTCCGTTAGCTTTAGCTCCAACTCCAATAATTATTTGGCGTAACGAACGATCATTCATATCCATCACACGTTTCCAAGCAATAGATTTTGGATCTAAATTCAAAGAAAATTTCGGATTTTGAAGATTGTTATCAATCACCGCAGAAAGTAAATTATTTGCTTTTTCAATAGCCGAAAAATCGCCTGTAAAATGCAAATTAATATCTTCCATTGGAACAACTTGAGCATATCCGCCACCAGCTGCGCCACCTTTCAAACCAAAAACTGGTCCAAGTGAAGGCTCACGTAAAACTCCAATAGCTTTTTTTCCGATGTAATTCAAACCGTCGGTTAATCCAATTGACATTGTGGTTTTTCCTTCACCATATTTAGTAGGCGACATCGCAGAAACCAAAATCAGTTTTCCTTTGGGATTTTCAACTTGTAATTCTAAAGGTAATTTGGCTTTGTACTTTCCGTAGTATTCTAAATCGTCTTCTTGTATATTTATTTTTTCAGCAATTTTTCTAATGTGTTGTAAGGTTGCATTTTGAGCAATCTCAATATCGGATGGAAATGTTGACATTATTATTTTAGTATAATTTGAAGTAAAGTTAGTTGAGTCGTTTTGAAATTAAAAATGATATAAATCAAATAAGAAATAGATAAATTATAAGCCATTTTGTTTTTTTGATAAAATAAAATCAACCTCATTACGCGTGTTAAAATTGGTTTTTGATAAGTAAATACTCGTTCCTACATCTAATTTAAGAATTATTCCTTTATTAGTTTCTTGGATATTCTTTAATCCATCCCATCTTATTTGGCCTTTTGAAAATGGTCCAGAATGAATTAAATAATCGTCATAAAATTCAATTTGAATATTTTCTCCTAGAACTTTACTTTTTAAACGAGCATTAATCCATTTCTTTTTTTCATTGTAAAACTTTATAAGTTCATAAAATCCAAGTAAAATGAATATAAATGGTAAAAATTTTAGTTTTTCATTATTAATAATGAAATAAATTACAATTCCAAAAAACACCAACAATAGCGCGAAAAAAGGTTCCCATTTTTTTAATTTATAAGATGATATCATTTCATCATAAGCTTCTTCATAATATTCTTTGCTTGGCTTGAAATCAATTTTAAAATTCATCCATAATGCATATTAATAATTAAAAAAATTACTCCAAACTCAAGGTAATTTGTCCGTCGTTGTCTAATTCTGTTTGAATATCTTCAGAAACGTTATCTTCTCCTGAAACTTCCATTTCTTCTGTCGCTTCTTCCACAGGTTCTTCATAAGGCAATGGTTCTAGAAGATTGACTTGTTTCAATTTATCGGCCGTTAATTGGTTACCCAAAGCTTTTATTCCTTTTATAGCAATAAATTGTTCTAAATCAATTGTTTGATTCTCTTTTTGAACGCCTTTTACTTTTGCAAAAATAATTTCTGCAACTGGTCGCCAATCGGTTGAAACAATTTCTAATTGTGATTTTTCATGTTCAGTGATGAAGATTTCTTCTTTGTTTTCGTTTTCAACTAAGAAACGTTTTACAAAATAACGTTCTTTTTCACCATCATAATATATCGTAGAAATTGGTTTTTTTGGATTCCATTTTTCAAGAACAATCATATCTTCATCAAAATGCGTAGTTAATTCAGGAATTATGGTTTTCAATTTTCCTGCTTGATTGATGATTAACAAGCGGTCATTTGGTCGGAATTCACCCAACAACTCACCTCTTCCATCAACATTCAAACGTTGAACTGTATCATCAAACCACACTTTTCTCGGACGCAAAGTAGAAATTCCTTTCTCCTTCAATTCAATTTTCTTGATTGGGTATTTCGTAACCGTATTTCCACGAGAAGCACGACCTTTTATAGCGATATCAGTAAAATCAACATCCCATTTTAGTTTTTTCACACTTCCAACTTGACGCAATAATATCGTTACAACCTCAGCTTCACCATTTGGATTGGCAGAAAAATATAAAGTTTGTGAACCTGGTTTTTCTTGCGTTAAATCGTAAAATTTATCACGAGTAACACCCGAAACATTGAAACGTTTTATAAAAGTAGAACCATTTTTACCATCACGATAAATCATATTGTAAATAGTTCGCTTGTCATTTTTATCAAAAACCGCAATGTGAATGATGTCTTTTCCAACAAATTTCTTATCATCCACTTTGGCAATCATCATTTTCCCATCGCGCAAGAAAACGATAACATCATCAATATCAGAACAATCGGCAACGTATTCGTCTTTTTTCAAACCTGTTCCAAAGAAACCTTCTTCTTTGTTTACATATAATTTTGTGTTTCTTAAAACCACTTTTGTAGCTTCAATATTTTCAAAACTTCTTAATTCCGTTTGACGCTCCCGACCTTTTCCGTATTTCTCTTTCAAACGAGCAAAATAATCAATTGCAAAATCTATTAGATTGTCTAAATGATGTTGCACTTCTTTCATTTCGTCTTCCAATTTGGCAATAAAATCATCCGCTTTATCCGAGTCGAAACGCGTAATACGAATCATCGGAATTTGGGTTAATTTTTGCAAATCTTCATCTTCAATTTCACGTACAAATGATTTTTTGAAGGGTTCAAATCGTTTGTACATATATTCATAAAGCGATTCTCTATCAGAATACAATTTGAAGTCAATATACATTTCTTCACGAATGAAAATCTTTTCCAAGGTCGAGAAATGCCATTTATTTTTAAGTTCTTCTAATTGAATTTCGAGTTCTTTCTTCAATAAATCAACTGTTCGTTCTGTTGAAATTTTCAACATATCAGAAACACCAATGAACAACGGTTTGTTGTCTTCAATCACACAACCCAAAGGCGCAACAGACGTTTCACAAGCTGTGAAAGCATACAAAGCATCAATCGTTTTATCTGGAGAAACTCCTGGAAATAAATGAATTAGAATCTCAACTTCAGCAGCAGTGTTGTCTTCAATTTTCTTGATTTTGATTTTACCTTTTTCATTGGCTTTCAAAATACTATCAATCAAAGTCGATGTGTTAGTCGAAAACGGAATTTGGGTAATCACCAAAGTTTGTTTGTCCAATTGCGATATTTTGGCGCGAACTCTTACACGTCCGCCACGTAAACCATCGTTATAATTGGAAACATCGGCAATTCCGGCAGTTTGAAAATCTGGATATAATGTAAACGGTTTTCCTTTTAAAATTTTAATCGAAGCATCAATCAATTCGTTGAAATTGTGAGGCAACACTTTTGTCGAAAGTCCAACTGCAATTCCTTCAGCACCTTGAGCTAATAGTAATGGAAACTTCACCGGAAGATTGTTCGGTTCGGCACGACGACCATCGTAAGAAACACCCCAATCGGTAATTTTTGGCGAATACAAAACTTCTAAAGCAAATTTTGACAAACGTGCTTCAATATACCTTGAAGCCGCAGCGCTATCTCCGGTTAGAATATTTCCCCAGTTTCCTTGACAATCAATCAACAATTCTTTCTGACCAATTTGCACCATAGCATCACCAATACTCGCATCACCGTGAGGATGATACTGCATTGTGTGTCCAACTACATTGGCCACTTTATTATAACGACCATCATCCAACTCTTTTAGTGAATGCATAATACGACGTTGCACTGGTTTAAAACCATCTTCAATCGCAGGTACGGCACGCTCAAGAATTACATAGGAAGCGTAATCCAAAAACCAATCTTTGTACATTCCTGTAACTTTGGTAATGGTATCTTCTGGATTCTCATCGTTTTCGTAAAAGTGATTTCCGCCTTTAGAAACTATGTCTTCAAAGCCTTCGTCTAAACTTTCGTCGTTGGTTGATTCGTCTAACTCGTCGTTAGTTTCTTCGTTAATGTTATATTCTTCTTCGTCTTTCATTTATGCCTTTTTTGTAGCACAAAGTTTCACTAAGTTTTTACACAAAGTATCACAATGTTTATATAATCAATCTTTTAATTCCGTCTTTCAATGATCTTTTATAAAAATTTAATAATAAACCCAACTTACAATCTGAAAGTCGCATATAAGTTAAACATTGGGAAGTGTGTTCAATTGTAAAATCTTCTACTACTTTCAATTCAATTATAACTTTTTTATTTACAATTATGTCAACTCTGTAACCACAATCAAATTTTATGTCATCATAAATTACTGGAAATGCCTTTTCTTGCTCAACATCTAATCCACAATTTGCAAGTTCATAAGCCAAACATTCTCTGTAAACTTTTTCTAATAAACCTGAACCAAGTTTGGTGTGAACTTTAAAAGCACAATCTAAAATGATTCGACTTATTTCATTTTCTTCAACCATATTTTCTGTACCACTATGTTAATCAAAGTTTTTCACTAAGTTTTTCAATGTTTTTTTTGTGTGACTTTGTGCTAAACATTGTGCGACTTTGTGCTCCACCAACTTACTTCTCCACCAATTCCTTATCCAATTCCACTTTCAAATTATTGATAATGAACGTTTGTCTGTCTGGCGTATTTTTACCCATATAGAATTCTAACAACGTTTCAATTGACGTAGCTTTATCTAACATAACAGGATCTAATCGGATGCTTTCTCCAATAAAATGCTTGAACTCATCAGGTGAAATTTCTCCTAATCCTTTAAATCGTGTGATTTCTGGTTTTGGTTTTAATTTCTCTATGGCGTCGCGACGTTCTTCGTCTGAATAGCAATAGATGGTTTCTTTTTTATTTCGAACACGGAATAATGGCGTTTGCAAAATATACAAATGACCTTCTTTAATCATTTCTGGGAAAAATTGAAGGAAAAACGTAATCAATAACAAGCGAATGTGCATTCCATCGACATCGGCATCGGTTGCAATTACGATGTTGTTGTAACGCAAATCTTCGATGCTTTCTTCAATATCTAAAGCTGCTTGAAGCAAATTGAACTCTTCGTTTTCGTACACAATTTTCTTCGACATTCCATAAGAATTCAAAGGTTTACCACGCAAACTAAAAACGGCTTGTGTATTCACATCACGACTTTTGGTAATTGAACCCGAAGCCGAATCTCCTTCGGTAATAAAAAGCGTACTTTCTAAACTTCTTGGATTTTTGGCATCAGTTAAATGCACACGACAATCACGTAATTTTTTATTGTGTAAACTTGCTTTTTTAGCTCTGTCTTTAGCTAATTTTCTAATTCCTGAAAGTTCTTTACGTTCGCGTTCGGCTTGCAAAATCTTGCGCAAAAGCGAATCGGCAACTTCTGGATTTTTATGTAAAAAATTATCTAATTTGGTTGTAATAAAATCATGAATGAATGTTCTAACAGTCGGACCATTTGGGCCTACATCATTAGAACCCAATTTGGTTTTGGTTTGCGATTCGAAAACAGGTTCTTCCACTTTAATAGAAACCGCAGAAACAATTGATTTACGAATATCTGATGCTTCAAAACCTTTGTTATAATATTCACGAATGGTTTTAACAATCGCTTCACGAAACGCGTTCAGGTGTGTTCCTCCTTGTGTTGTATTTTGTCCGTTTACAAAGGAATGGTATTCTTCTGAATATTGAGATTTGCTGTGCGTTAATGCAATTTCGATATCATCACCTTCTAAGTGAATGATTGGATATTGCATATCTTCTTCGGCAATTGTTTCTTCTAATAAATCTTTTAAACCAAATTCTGAAAGGTATTTTTCACCGTTGTAATATATTGTTAATCCGCGATTTAGATAACAATAATTTTTGAGCATTTTGATGATATACTCGTTTCGGTATTTATAATTTTTGAAAATAACTTCGTCAGCAATGAAAGCTACTTTTGTTCCTTTTCGCTTAGTTGATTCAACAATTTCTTCTTCTAATGTTAAATTTCCTTCAGAAAATTCGGCAGCTTTTTGTTGGTTATCACGAACGGATTCTACACGGAAATAATTAGACAAAGCATTTACAGCTTTGGTACCAACTCCATTCAAACCAACCGATTTTTTAAATGCTTTGGAATCGTATTTTCCACCAGTATTCATTTTGGAAACTACGTCAACTACTTTTCCTAATGGAATTCCACGACCATAATCGCGAACGGTTACTAATTTATCTTTGATGGTTACTTCGATAACTTTTCCTGCACCCATAACAAATTCGTCGATGCAGTTATCGATTACTTCTTTTAGTAAAATATAAATTCCGTCATCTGGAGACGAACCGTCACCGAGTTTCCCAATGTACATCCCGGGACGCATTCGGATGTGTTCTTTCCAATCGAGTGAGCGTATATTGTCTTCGTTATATTGTGTTTCTTGAGCCATTTTAAAATGTATCGATTTTAACTGCATTCAATTCGGCTTCTACTTAGGCAGAAACCTCGGGTGTGCTAATATAGTGTATTTCGAGTCATTTTTGAAATGATATTTGTCAAAGTTATTAAGAATGTTTTTGACAATTTTAAGTACTATTTACGAAATAGTAAGTACGAAGTTGAGAGAATAGAAAATGGAAAAAAGAGGAAAGAATACAGAAAATAGACAAGCCGCAAAATCTCTTTTGCGGCTTGTATATTTTCTAATGTCATCCTGAACTTGTCGAAGGACTATTTTCTATAAACTACACGTTAAATCTAAAATGCATCACATCTCCATCCTTAACGATATATTCTTTTCCTTCCACTCTTAGTTTTCCAGCTTCTTTACATTTAGCTTCTGAACCTAAAGAAGAATAATCTTCGAATGCAATAACTTCAGCACGGATGAAACCTTTTTCAAAATCGGT
>CANGUP010000095.1 GCA_947457105.1 Flavobacteriaceae bacterium | reverse complement strand
TGTTAACCCTAAAAAAAAGATTATATAGTTTAAATTATTTTTCATCATTTCTTATTTTTTTGTAATTCCTTTAATAATTTTCACTCCATCACTTTGCACATTGGTTTTTATATTGACAATATAAATTCCTTCGGGTTGTGCTGTTAAGTCAATGGGTATAGTTCTGCTTGTAATTTCGATTTTTTGGATGACTCTTCCTGATAAATCTACTACGGTTGCAGTTCCTGATTCGAAGTCGTAACCAATAACTATGTTGGTATATCCTAATGTTGGGTTTGGAACTGCTTCAATAGTTAGTTTAGGTTTTTCTTTTTTGGTTTCATCTTTTACTTTGACTACCCAAAAATCTTTATTTCCAAAACTGTTCTTTTTATCACCGGATGGAGGTAATTTTTTTTGTGTTGCGTTTGCTCCTTTACCGTTAGCACTATTTCCATCACCTAAACTTGGTGCATTCAACACATTTCCTAACTCACCACCACCTAATTTTAAAGGTGAATCTTCTTTTAATCCAATAGCATCTTTTACTTGATTAGTTGCATTAGTGGTTGTGTTGTTTATTTTCTTGTTAATAGAATCGGTTGTTTGACTAATTGTTGAGTTGACTTCACTTTTTGCTTTATTGAACTGTTGGTTTTCACCAGTCATTCCACCTAGCATACTTGAATTTTTTGAAGAACTAGAATTTCCGTAAATAACAGATGGTGTCATTTGTGGGTTGGATGTTCCTGCAAAAAGATAACCACCATCTCTGGTTTCAATTACTCTTTTTAATACATCTTCGCCATTACTACCAACCGTTTTACTCCATAGTTCTTGTCCTTTTTCGTCAATTTTAAGCGCTATATAGTCATCTGTTCCTGATTTTGCTTTAGCATTTTTTAATTTCAGTTTGGCATCACCGTTTAGTTCTCCTTTTGCAAAACCACCAATCAAATAAGTTTGATCATCATTTTCTACTAAAGAGGTAAGAATGTCATACTTACCAAAGTTGAAAGTCTCTTGCCATTTTATTACGCCATTTTCATCTAATTTCAACACCCAAAAATCAGTTCCTTCACTATTGGTTCTGCTTTTTTCTTCACTTGCATTTGAATTGGAATTACCTCCTAGAATGTAACCTTTATCAAAAGTTTGATGTGCTACATATAATTGGTCGTCTTTATCACCACCAATTGTTTTTTGCCAAATGATTTCACCTTTAGCATCAGTTTTAAGAATCCAATAATCTCCAATTCCTTTATTGTCGTCTGCTTTATTTCCTGATTTTGGTGAGTTGGAATACCCACCAATAATAAAACCACCATCAAAGGTTTGCTCAATACTTCTTAATTCATCGGCATAAATTCCACCATAGGTTTTTTGCCATTCGATTTTACCTTTATTGTCTAACTTTACTACCCAGTAATCTAAATTTCCAAAGTATTCTGATGTCTTGTGAGTAGCTCCGTTAGGATTGGTAACTGATTGTTGTCTTTCTTCTGGTTCTGAACCTGATGAGCCACCTATAATGTAACCTCCATCTTTTGTTTGTACGATGGTACTAAGTTTTTCTTGTGCACTACCTCCAATTGTTTTTTGCCATTCTAGGTTACCAGTTGCTGTAAGTTTAATAATCCAAAAGTCATCTTGACCTTTTGAATCGGCTGCTTTATTAAATCCTTTATTAGAATTTGATATTCCTGCAAGGATGTATCCAGTATCATTAGTGAGTGCAATGCTTTGTAGAAAATCACTTCCTGTTCCTCCAAAATTCTTTTGCCAATCTAATTCACCTTCTTCATTCATTTTCCAAATCCAATAATCGAGGTCACCATTATTATCTTCGGTTTTGTTTCCAGATTTTTTAGATAAGGAACTTCCTGCAAGGATAAATCCATAGTCAGGAGTTGGTTTTGCATCCATTAAATAATCTGCATGTTTACCTCCATAACTTTTTTCCCAGAGAATTTTCTGAGCGTGAACAACATTAAATAGCAGCAAAAGACATAGAAGTCGATAAAATAGTAGTCTCATAAAATTGAAATAAAAAGGTTATAATACAAGTAATAAATAGTCTAAAAAAATA
Source organism: Flavobacteriaceae bacterium (assembly GCA_947457105.1). Lineage (GTDB taxonomy): Bacteria > Bacteroidota > Bacteroidia > Flavobacteriales > Flavobacteriaceae > Flavobacterium. The sequence goes on along the minus strand of CANGUP010000095.1, from coordinate 9,346 downwards.
ATTAAAATCTAAATTAGCGGTCTTACTTTCAATCACAAAAAACTAAAGTGTAACATTAACAAAAGAGGATATACAACAATACTTTATGTTAATGGTAATACAATAAAAACACAAAAAAACCTCGCACAATGGCGAGGTTATAGTAAAAAAAGTAGTTACTGTAACGTATATCAAATAAATCCCAATCGTTTAACTTCTCTCAACAACCCTTCCTTATCTGTAACTTCAAAAACTGAGTTAATCTTAGCCATACGTTTCTGTATAGCGCCTTGAGAAATTGACATATGCTCATGTAAATCCTTAACTCGAATACCCAAAGATAAATATTGAATTATTTGCCTATTATAATCCTCAACAATAAGATCTTTTTTCCAAATCTCACGAATACAAGAAGCTGCAATTGGGCTTTTATGTATCTCTCCTGCTACAACTACTTCAACAATTTTCAAAATTCCTTCAGGAGTCAAATCATTTTTAATCACCAAGCCTTCTGGCATAATCGTTTTCCATAAATCATATACAGTTATAAATTCAGTATGAGCAGTTATCATAATAATTTTCGTTGTAGGCATTAGTTTTCTGAGCAACAAAGCCAACTCTTTCCCTGATACTATAGGAGGATCAATACAAGATGGCAAATCCAAATCTATAATAGCAACATCATAAGTAAAGTTACCTTGTGCTTTTTTTATAAAGCTGTAAGCATCAGCACAAGAAAATGCGCGAGAAAAAAAAGGAAGAGAAAATTTTGTGGATGCTTTTGATAAAGCCAAAACATAACCATCTACTGTCATCGGATGATCATCTACTACTAATATATTCATAAATTAAATTTTAACATAATAGGACGTTGTACTATACCTGAAAATTAGTTCTCTTAAGTAGATTGCAAAACAATTCTCACGAGATAAAATGCGATTTTCTTTCATTATAATCGACGAAAACGATGACACTATCAAAGAAATACTAGGGCTTTTCGAAAGTTTCCCTAACTATTTCTGTGCTGGCATAATCAAAGATAATCAAAATGCAATAAATCAAATTATAAAATTAAAACCTCAACTTGTTTTATTTTCAATTCCTACCAAAACTTATGAAAAGACGTTTACGTCTAAAAATGTATCAGAACTTTTTCAATACGCAGAGGCAATACCTTATTTCATTGCGCTAGGCAAATCAGAAAGCAATGCGTTCGAGGCAATCCAATCTGGAGTATCCGACTTAATATTAGAACCTATAAGCCTTAGTGCAATTGGTAAAAGCCTATTCAAATTTGAGAAAAGAACACCTCCAAACGCTATAAATTCAATTTGCATAAAATCATACAGCGACTACCAATTTGTAGCGTTACAAGACATCGTATACCTAAAAGCAGACAATAATACCACAGACATCATACTCCACAATGGCAAAATAATTAATGCCTACAAAACATTAAAACATTTCGAAAACACACTACCCTTCTATTTCTTAAGAATACATAAAAGCTATATAGTAAACATACATTATGTATTCAGAATCCATTTCAGCAAATCCAAGTGCTACATCAACTATAACGAAATACTACCATTCTCAATAAATTATCGAGAAAATATCGACGCAATAGTTAGAAAAATAAACATCTAACACACCAAACTATTTTTCATAATCACCCAATCATTACCATTGCCTGCTCTAACCCAACAGCATTCTCCCAAATCCCTGCATCCAAACCTTAAACCCAATGCCGAATTAAGCAACCCTCTACTGCTTCTAATATACATTACCTATATACTATTTTCTTTACTCTCGCTTCTTACTTCTATTCTCTATCCTTGTCATACTGAGCTTGTCGAAGAACTAGCCTCTTTCTTCTTTCTTCATTATTGTATTCTATCCTTGTCATCCTGAGCATGTCGAAGGACTTCCCTCTTTCTTCTTTCTTCTTTCTTGTATTCTATCCTTGTCATCCTGAGCTTGTCGAAGAACTTCTCTCTTTCTTCTTACTTGTATTCTATCCTTGTCATCCTGAGCTTGTCGAAGGACTTCCCTCTTTCTTCTTTCTTGTATTCTATCCTTGTCATCCTGAGCTTGTCGAAGAACTAGCCTCTTTCTTCTTTCTTCTTTCTTCTTTATTGTATTCTATCCTTGTCATCCTGAGCTTGTCGAAGGACTTCCCTCTTTCTTCTTTCTTGTATTCTATCCTTGTCATCCTGAGCTTGTCGAAGGACTTCCCTCTTCACTCTACTTGTTCATAACACCCCATTTCACCACGCAGTTTCAAACTAATACTACCCTTGTACACGTACTCACTATAAGCAATTCAAAATAATAGTTTCAGCAAAAAAATCACACTTAATTTGTATTGATTTTATCGATGAAATCAAACGAAGCTTCTTATTAAAATTACTGCGAATGGGGAACCATTTACCATGTAAAAATGGCATTCAAAGTAATTCAGAACGGCTAATTCCCAGCCTTTTATATAAAAAATAGGTCATCAATGATGACCCAAAAATCTATTTCTAATTTTTAAAACATTTTTTTATGAAAAAGCTTATTTTAGCTATGGGCTGCATTGCGGCAATAACAACTTTTGCTGCTTGTACAGCAGACAACGTAAACGATTCAAATCAAAAAGAAAAAATCCAATATTCTAAAACTGTTGATACTATTGGAAATGGTGGTAAAGATATTCCTCATTAAAAAATAAAATAAAACCAGATAATAATATAATTGTCTGGTTTTTTTTTATTTTTGAAGTAATAAATTCCTTTAAAATTGAGAGTAAGAAGCATCATTACAATTATAGCGATAATAGCTACTTTATCTGTAGTAAGTTGTATGAAAGAAATAGAAACTACCAATAAAGCTGAGGTTTTTGAAATTTTAAATAAGATTAATAATCAATCGATTGATAAAAAACATAAAGATAAATTATTAGAGAACTTATATGAAAAACTAATATCAAATAAAAATGATTCAATAAATAGAAATTTTCTGTTTGAAATTAGCAATGTATATTACTATGATAATGAATTTGATAACTATTTAAAAATCATAAATAAAATTAAAAATTTATCAATCGCTGATAAAGACTACACTCACTTAGCTAAATCACTTTACTACACAGGAGATTATTATGATGAAAAGAATTTATTAGATAGTGCATATTATAATTATTTTCAATCTGAAAAATTTTACATTCTTTCAAAAGATAGCGCAAATATTGGAAAAGTTAAATTAAAAAAAGCAGGCATTTTATATGACAATGGTAGCTTCAAAGAATGTGAAAACGAGTTAGTCAAAGCTTTAATTTTGCTTAAAGATAAAAATGAATTACGTTTATTATATAGCTGTTATAATATATTAGGTCTTAATTTAATTGAACTAAAAGACTACTCTAAATCATTAGAATACTTCAATTTAGCACAAATTCAATTAAACAAATTAGAAAAAAGGGATACTCCTAACTTAGAATTCTCAAAATCAACTTGTTTAAATAATATAGGTAATGTCTATGTGAAAATGGAAAATTATGATAACGCACAAAGATTTTACAACAAAGCATTATCCATAAAAGATTTAAACAAATCCAAACCTATTCTATATGCAATGATTTTAAGTAATCTAGCTTATGTAAAATTAAAAAAAGGAAATACTTCAGAAGCAAAAAATATGTTTCTGGAATCCTATAAAATTAGAGATAGCTTAAAATCCGATGCCGGAATAATATCCAGCAAGTATTACATAGGCCAATATTACCTATCTCAAAAAGACACTTTAAAAGCAATCGAAAATATAACTTCTTGTTACACCCTTTCAAAAAAAGTAAAAAGTAGTCCAGACGTAATAAACTCACTAAAACTACTTACCGAAATTGACACCAAAAATAAAAAATATTACACAAAAGAATACTTTAGTGTCAGTGACAGCCTCCAACATGCTGAAAGAGTTACTCGTAATAAATTCGCGCGAATTGAATTCGAAACCGATCAAGTCGAAGAAGAAAACTCAATTCTTATAAAAAAGAATACCTACATAATTACGGGAGCTATTCTCCTACTTTCTATTGCTGGTATATTTTTCATGCTCTACAGACTAAAAACCAAAAACAAGGATCTACAACACATACAAGACCAACAAACTAAAAACGAAGAAATATATCAGTTATTACTAAAACAACAATCCATTTCTGAAGAGTCTAGAAAAGAAGAAAGAAATCGCATCGCAATGGAACTTCACGATGGTGTAGTCAATAGCGTATTCACATCCCGATTCAATCTAATGCAATTACAATCGTCTGAATCGGAAAAAAAATCAGAACTCATAAAAGAACTCGAAAAAACAGAAACTGAAATCCGTAAAGTCTCACACGAGTTAAACACAAACCTAAATTTCATTGATGACAGCATCATTAAGATGATTACCAATTTAGTAGAAGTACAAAAAAACGAATGGAATACGCAATTCATTATAAACATAGATAAATTTGTTGACTGGAACAAAATTGCTGTGGAGTCTAAAATGAATACCTACAGAATCATTCAAGAAGCGCTCCAAAATGTAAATAAACATGCTAAAGCAGAGAGATGCATGGTCATAATACTTAAAACAGGTGACAAAACAACCATCAAAATAACAGATAACGGAATAGGTTTCAATACAAAAAAATACAAAAAAGGTATTGGGCTAAAAAACATAAATGAAAGAGTAAATGCAATTAAAGGAACGCTAACCATAAATTCCAAATCCAACAAAGGGACTTCTATTGAAATTGTGTTTTAATTAAACATCTTTTTCTGTTATAGAGAAAACAAACACCAAATCAAGATTTAATATAAAATTTTAGATTTAATCAACTCCAAAAATAAATACGTAAGATACATTGCAACAACATAAAACTTTTTGAATAACATATTGTTCTTCTATTCAATCGTTTTAGGTTAACTCGCAAAGTTAGATTATTTCTTTCTATGTGATTAGTAGCAAATCGAATGACTTTATGAATGCTCTTCTCTATTAAAAATTGATAGTGTTTTAACCCATCTGTATAAATGGTTTTAGCTTTTGACAACCTCAATGATGTAAGCACTACATTTAGAGTTTTGTTGGTTCTTGCACCAATAGTGAAACTCACTACTTGCTTTGTCTCTCGTTCTAAAGCATAAACAATCCAAATTAGTTTATCTTTTCTTTTAATAAAACTCCTCATTTCATCAACCTCATACGTATTGTATTTACTGATAATAGGTTGAGAAATGTTTTTAGCAATAGTAATTATTCTCTTTAATAAAGTTGTAACGGATATTTGCAATACTCTGGCTGTACTTCTTATGCCCAAACCTTCTTTAGTAAGTTTTATAATATTGTTATTAGTTGTAGGTAAATATGCCTTGTTTGTATAATAATCTATAAAACGAGTGGCACAAGTTTTACAATGATATTGCTGCTTTCTATTTTTAGTAAACCCATTTTTAATGATTGCTTTAGATTTGCATTTTGGACAAATTCCTGTATCACTAACTTTGATGCATAAGGTGTCATTATTTATCATTTTGTTCGATTTAAGACTTTATCAAATATAAAAAGACAAGCAGTATTGCTCGTCTTTTTTGTTTTAATTCTATAATACTATATGATTTACAGATAGTTAAACTCAATAAATCAACTCATCACTAACTCTGAAACATTACCGGATTCGCGCGGTAGCTGGGGAAGGAATTCGCGCGGTAGCTGGGGGTTTAATGTGTTGTTATAATATTTCAATTAAATTAGGCACAACCAAACGAAAATATTTGTGAGGGAGCGGGGCAAATTCAGAGTCGCTAAGTTCTTCAATGTGTTTCGGTAAGGTTATTTAGCTCTTTTATAATTTATAATCCTTACCATTGCCTAAGTTTATAAGTTCGATAATTTTTCTACTCTTTTTCATTACTTTAAAATTAATTCCTTTTACAATGGTCTGTCCTTCCTTTGTGGAGAAGAAGAACTTAATTAAGAAATTATTGTTGCCTGAAATCTTCTGTGGGTCAAGTGTTGGTTGTATAAAAAAGTCTTTTTTAGTCAATGAAGTAGTCGAGGAATCATAATCAAACGCCACAAAAATTGTTGCATCATATCCTATTGATTGTCTTAACTCTTCTAGATGTGAACTTACTATCTCATCTAATGTTTGTTTAGCTGTTTGCGCATTGGAAATCCCTGTGAAACAAAAAATCAGTAATAAAAATATTTTTTTCATATTATTTGGGTGTTACAAAATACTTTTGAGGCAATACTGCTTGAACCCCAGTATTAGAGTTATAAATATACACTTTACCATCCCCTCTAGAAAAAACATAGTTAGTCATTGGTGTTTTTCCTGGACTAACGTCATAGCCTGCTCCAGTACTAGGAGCTTTTGCAAAACTATGTGTGGTGGTGGTTCCGCTCATTTGTATAGTATTTGAATTCCCAGTTGCACCTTCCACAATTTGACCACTAGGATGACTGTGGAAAGTACTCTTGGTATCTTCGTTCATTGTATGTCTAATCGTTGCACTACTATCGGTCATAGGATTAGCTACCGCACCAGGTGGTGATTCAGTCACTACCCCGCTAGTAGAAATTGTTCCGCCATACTCTCTATTATTCGCATCAGATGTTCCTCCACGCCCATTATCTTGGTTTACTATATCGACCATCTGTTGACGTGTAGCTGCATTGCCTTCAATTTCTACACTATTATCGTATGCGATGCTATTAGATTGGAAGGCGGCAGTATTTCCAGAATTACTTTTGATAAAATCAGTAGTTGCATTACGTTCTGCCTTAGTAATTCCATCGGCGGCTACACCAGAGTCAAATTCAGTTTGGGTGGTTTTAACGACGTACACTTTTCCATCATCAATTCCATCGTTACCAATATTTTTACCATTCTCGTCGATAAAAATTCCGTCTCCAACAGACATTCCATCAGGGTCGATAAAGTAAACAGGATTGTTCATACAATAGTTATAAGGTGACCATCGTCTACTTTGCTCCGCCAACGGGTCAATATTCATCCATCTGCCAATTGCAGGGTCATAATTCCTTGCTCCGTAGTCGTACATGTTAAGCCCCAACTCGTCTTGGTACTCTTTTCCATTGTACTTATACTTATAAAAGCTTGTAAATTTGTCATCTAACTTTACTACCTAATGACTTTAAAAAATCATTTTCACCTGTGTATTTTATGAGACCCAATTTAATCATTTCTATATCTAAAACATTACCTTCAGAACAGGGGATATCATTTTGTTTGTATTGTATGTTTTGATTCTGTTTACAGTTATACAAAACCGAACCATATAGTTTATTACTACTTTCTTTTATAATAGTAACTACAACATTTTTACCAAGTATATTTTTTTCCAAATAATCTTTCGCTAATCTATTTTGATTATCGTCATCAGAAGCAGCTGTATCATTAAGAACGACTTCAAAAGTTTTATCACTAGATGTCATTTTGAATGAATTACAACTTATAATTTTTGTTACAATCCCCCCAGTATTAGATTGTGCAAACGAAAAATTCACAATCAGAATGAATAAAACCTTAATAAATTTATTCATCATCGTTTCTGTTTTTATCCCATTCACTTGATTCTGGCCATTTATTTTTCCATTCAATTGGGAAGTAATTACTATTCCGTGTTTCATATGAAATTTTAGTGTAAAAGAAGGTAAGCTTCTTGTTATTTTTAATTAAATATATTATATTCTCATTTTTTGGTTTGATTAGATAATCACCTACATCAGCCACATTTACTAATTGTTGATTTGGAGAAATACTTATTATTTTTCCACTTGACAAAAGTACTTTTAAATGGGTAGGAAGGGTTTTCTTAGTTGCATAAATTTCGACTATTCTTCCCTGAAATTCAGATTTTATTTTTTCAACTTTTAATTTTATATTACCTGATTTACTGAATTTTGTAATAGTAAAAAAACAAATAAAAATAATACTGACCCCAAAAGTAATTTTAAAAATCAATTTATTTATTGAGTGGTTTGCCATTATTCATTATTGTTGAATTAGTTGAAAACCATTTTGCACCTACCTCGACTCCTATTCCTCCACCTATTGAAAAGGATTTCCAAGTTGTCTGGCTTCTTTGTCCTGGATACAATTCAGGCACATTTGCTTCATTAGACCATGAAATGGAAGCCGAGACTCCTATTCCAGCAGATAAACCATAAGAAGGTCCCGCCATTCCTGCTCCATTCATTTGTGAAGGGTCTGCTTCTTTGTTATATACCGAACCTGTTGCAGAGACTCCTACTTCTCCGTCAAATCCAACACCACCTCCGATTTTACTGTAACCAAATAATTTACCTTTGTCCTCGCCCGTTAGAAAGTAGTTAAAATCTATACCTCCCACATTTCCACCTCCCATTACTCCAGCGTAATCAATAGATACACCTACAACATCAAGTGCTTGTCCTAATTTATCAGCTATCTTACTAGGGTCAATAATAATTGGTGAAGGCGGTGCAGTAACATCTCCAACATTAATCTTGATATCTTCACCTGGTGTAATTATTCTGGCTACTTCAGTTCCACTTTTATTATTAAATATAATATCATCATTGTCAATCGCCTGCATTCCATCTGGGTCAATAAAATAAATTGGATTATTATATGCGTAATTGTAAGGTGTCCATCTACGAGAATTCTCCGCCAATGGGTCTATATTCATCCATCTACCAATTGCTGGGTCGTATAGTCTTGCTCCATAGTCATACATATTTAGCCCCAATTCTTCTTCCCAAGACTTGCTATTAAATTTGAAATTATAACTCATAGCCATATAAGGAGGAAGTGGTTTTTGTTTTTCCATTGTTCCTTCTTTTACATATAGCATTTTGGAAGAATTATAATTATTATGTTTCAAACCAAAAGGATAGTAATGATTTTCTTCAACAATTTTAAGAGCGTTTGTACTTGGATCTATACTATAACTTAATCTTACATTACCTAGATGGTCAGTGTAATTGTAGACATAACTAAATAAGTCTGGTTCGCCTCTCGGAATTTGTTTATAGCCTTCGTTTTCGTACTTATTGTTTAATCTGTTAGCATAACCCTCAGCCGTTGGAAAAAACTGTATAATATCGTTCTTGTATTGAAAGCCATCTAAATAACTTGTGGTTATATCGGCAGTTCCATTGTTAACATGAACTATCTTTCTCATTTTTTTTCCAGTTGCATCGTAAAGATAATAAATGATTCCTGTAGTACCAAACATTATTTCTGTTGGTAAGTTTAAATGATTGTAAACTATTTTATTGATGCCTTTATTAGCATCAGTTTTCATATTGCCATTAAGGTCATAACTATAAT
>CANGUP010000094.1 GCA_947457105.1 Flavobacteriaceae bacterium | reverse complement strand
CAGATTAGATTTGAACGACGATTTAAAATCGGTTTTCGAAACTCCTTTTGATTACATCTATCATTTGGCAGCTCAACCTGGAATCTCTTCTGATACTTCATTAAATGATTATGTAACAAATAATATTTTTGCTACTCAAAATTTACTAGAAAGTGTTTTAAAATATAATGCTGATTTAAAGTTATTTGTAAATATTTCTACGTCATCTGTTTATGGTTCAGTCGCTACAGTTGATGAAGAGGTAACTCCAAAACCAATTTCATTTTATGGAACTACAAAACTGGCTGCAGAACAACTAGTTTTAGGTTTGGAAAGAACTAACAAACTTAATGCATGCTCAATTCGTTTATATTCTGTTTATGGTCCAAGAGAGCGTCCAGAGAAATTATATACTAAATTAATTGATAATCTGCATAATGACCAACCATTTCCATTATTTGAAGGAAGTGTGAAACACGAAAGAAGTTTTACCTTTGTTGGAGATATTGTTGATGGATTGGCTTCAATTATTGGTAACGAATCTGTTGTTAATGGCGAAATTATTAATCTTGGTACCGATGTGGTTAATACAACTCAAGAAGGAATTACTATCGTTGAAGAGATAATGAATAAAAAACTGGTGATTGATCATCAACCAGCACGTAAAGGCGATCAACAAAAGACATCAGCAGTAATAAATAAAGCTGTAAAATTGTTAAACTACAAACCAAAATCTACACTAAAAGACGGACTTCAAAAGCAAGTTGATTGGTATCTTGAAAAATTTGTAAAGTAATTACAGATTATTTTTTAGAAAAACTTCCAAATCGGGAATGATAATTTCGGGCGTCAATTGAAGATAAAATTCTCTTGGATTTTGTTCTATTTGTTTGCGCTCTTCATAAGTAAAACCATCATATATTTTAGGTTTTTTATCTAATAAATGAATGGAATGATGTTTTATTCCATCTTCAAAACTTGCCCAATGAGCTTTGTTTACATAAGGTGAAAATATAGTAAAAGTTGGCTTTTGAAGCGCTTTTGCAATATGAACTGTTCCACCTTCATTGGCAACTAATACATCACATTGATTCATTAATTTGATAAAATCTCTAATACTTGGTGCATAGATATCCAAAATGATGTTTTGTTTGTATTGACACATTTCATAAATCGCTAAAGCATCTTTTTTCTGATGTGGCGAATAGTTGAAAAGGAGGTAAGCATCATAATTTTTTGCTATGTAATCAATAATTGTTGCTACATATTCAAAAGGCATTGATTTTTGTGGTGTACTGCCTAAAACCCCTAACATGATTACTTTTTTATCACGATAGTTTTTCAACCAATTTTCATTTTTTTCACTTTCAGAAAGAAATAATTTTGGTTCGTAATCTATAGGTTCAAAATCGCCAGCATATTCAATAAGATGAACACGATCTTCAATAGCTTTTCCGCAAAATTTTGTTGATGATTTTAAACCTTCTGTTGGATGAGTATAGTAGTTCCAATTGCCAAATCGTTTTCGGCTTTTGTGACCTATAGTTTGTTTGGCTCCACTAAATTTACAAATTAATCGGCTTTGCGTTTTTGAATAAGGATCAAAAATAATATCGTATTTCTCTTTTCTAATTTCAAGAATGAACTTAAATAAGTTCTTTATTTTCTTAAGTTCTTTTTCTTTTATAGCAATAATTTTATCAATATTCGGATTTTGCTCTAAAACACCTGTCGTAAAATCATAAGCCATAAAATGAACTTCACTATCAGGATATTTTCTTTTAAAATTATTGGCAATAACCGAGGCAATTAGCACATCTCCAATTCGCTTATTTTGTATAATTAATATTTTCATCCCAAAGTGTTAAAATAAATATCGATTTAATAGAAAAACTATTTCTTGGTGCAAAGTACTATTTTTTATACTTTTAAACCAAAATATTAACTACAACCGTGAAGATTATCCTTAATCCAAAATATAAAGAACAAGAAAAAGCTATAATTCAATTAGTTACAAGTTTTTTTGAAGAAGGAAATCTTATAGTAAAAGGTTCTCGAAATACAATCAAATCAAATTTTTTAGGTTCAGAAAAGGTAAATATCAAGTTTTTTAAAAAACCAGGTATATTTAAATCGATTATTTATTCTTTTTTTAGAAGTACAAAAGCAAAGAGATCGTTTGATTATGCTAATTATTTAAAGGAGCATTCAATTTTAACTCCAGAGCCAATTGCTTACATAGAAGAGCGAAATGCTTTAGGATTATTAGGAGATAGTTTTTATATCAGCCAGCAAATTGATTATGATTTTACCATAAGAGAGTTAATTCATAATCCAATGTTTCCAAATCGAAATAGTATTTTAGAACAGTTTGCCGAATTCACTTTCAAAATGCATGAAGCAAATGTGAATTTTTTAGATCACTCACCAGGAAATACCCTAATTATAGACAAAGGAAATAATCAATTTGAGTTTTATCTAATTGATTTAAACCGCATGAAATTTGAAAAACTATCTATAGAAAAACGTATGGATAATTTCAAAAAAATGTGGTTGTCAAGAACAATGATTAAAATAGTTGCAAAGAAATACGCCGTGTTAATTGGTCAGCCAGAAGAGAAAATTCATGCTATTTTGCTTGAAAAGACGCTACAATTCAAAAGAAGAATTACAAAGAAAAAATATCTAAAAAGAAAACTAAAGAAATAAAAAAAATCCGAACTTTCGGATTTTTTTGTGATTATTTGATTTTAAACCGCTACATCATATTCTCTTAAAGCATCATTAAGCGATGTTTTTAAATCAGTTGAAGGTTTTCTTTTTCCTATGATTAGTGCACATGGAACTTGATATTCTCCAGCAGCAAATTTCTTAGTGTAACTTCCAGGAATTACTACAGAACGAGCTGGAACGAATCCTTTATATTCAACAGGTTCATTTCCTGTAACGTCAATTATTTTGGTTGAAGCCGTTAAACAAACATTGGCTCCGAGAACAGCTTCTTTTTCTACACGAACACCTTCAACAACAATGCATCGTGAACCAATAAAAGCACCATCTTCGATAATTACTGGAGCTGCTTGCAAAGGTTCTAAAACACCACCAATTCCAACACCACCAGATAAATGAACGTCTTTACCAATTTGTGCACAACTTCCTACTGTTGCCCATGTGTCAACCATTGTTCCTTCATCTACATAAGCACCAATGTTTACATAACTTGGCATTAAAATTACTCCTTTAGAAATGTAAGCGCCATATCTTGCAACTGCCGGTGGAACTACACGAATACCTTTTTCAGCATAACCTGTTTTCAACAACATTTTATCATGATATTCGAAGATACCAACTTCATGTGTTTCCATTTTTTGAATTGGAAAATACATAACTACAGCTTTTTTTACCCATTCGTTTACTTGCCATCCGCTTTCTGTTGGTTCTGCAACTCTTAGTTTGCCGCTATCAAGAAGAAAAATCACTTCTTTAATAGTGTTTATTGTAGTTTCTTCTTTTAATAATTCTCGGTTATCCCAAGCTTTTTCTATTGTAGATTGTATGTTTTGCATAGTGATTAATTTGCCACAAATATAGTTCAATATCGATAAATTTTCTAATTAAAATGATTGAAAAATTATAATTTATAGTCTAAAATTTTCCATTTTCTACCTTTTTGAATTTTGTGAAATTGTTTCTTCCAAAACGACATTTTTTTATAAGCTCTTTTTTCAGAAGATAAATATTCTGGATTTATTTTGTCAATTTCTACAATCATTTCTTCAAATGATTTTGATTTGTTGTGTTCGAAAAAATGACTTAAAACACCTCTAAATTCTTTAAAGTACCAGTAATGGTGAATGTAATTTATAGATTCAAGTGGATTGGTTTGTTTCTGAAAAAAATAATTGAATGCAATTTGTTCCATCACAAAAAGTTGGTTTTTAGAGTATAATTCATCAACCAATTCTTCGACCATTTTAAGTTGGTTAGAATAACTAGAGTTAAATCCAATAATTCCAGCATTCCAAACAGTAAAATCGAAATCAATTTTTATAGTTTCATTTAATGATGGAATCTTAAATTCATTTTCATTTTTCAAAAAAGCTCTCATTTTCCTAGCAATTCCACCTTTATTATCAATTAATTTGCCTTCACATTTATCAAAATAAATAGCATTAGAATTGATGTTGTTAAAGATTTCTGAACAGTTTTTTGTGAAGTAAGTATCAGAATCTAAATAAAGAAAATTACCTTCATATTTTGATACCACATCTTCGATTACTTTAACTTTTACTCGGTGAACAAAATTATGTTTGCCTTTCCAATTTGTTATTTCATCATTAGCAAGTTCAATATATGTTATGGATTGTGGTAATTTGTTTTTAAAAAAAAATGTAGAATCTGAATAAATAATTATTTGATTTTCATCTGCTTTATGAAAATTAAAGTAGGATAATATAGAGAACAAAAGTTCATTTTGATAAGCAATTCCTCCAAAAGCAAAATAGATAATGAAATTCATAAAAAATCTAAAATAATTTTGCATCAAATTTAAGAAGTAAAATAGATTTTAAATCATTTAAATTAGGATAAGTTAATATTAAAGACTACTTTATGTATATAGTACTAATAGCTTTAACATTTTTTATGAGATAAATTTTTATTATTATTTCAGTGGTTTTTTTGAGTGTTACAAGTTGTCAAAATAAAGAAAAGACAGAAACTGCAACCGAAAACGACACAATTGTAAATCAAGACACTACTATGGTAGTTAAAGATACTGTTGTTGCAGACACATCTAAAGTTGATTCTTCAGATGTTGAATTATTGAACAAAATGTCTACAAAAACAACAATAAAAACGACAGATCCCTCTAAAGGTAGGTTTGATTTAGCAGAAACTAAATGGAAGTTGGTAGAATTAAATGGTAAAGCAGTAAAAAGCACTACTAACAAAGACTATTTCATTAACTTAGATTCTAAATCTGGAAAGTTTGTTGCTTATGCTGGTTGTAACAATATAGCCGGAACTTTTGTAATGAAAGCCATAGGAAAATTGGCTTTTTCAAAAGTAATTGCTACCAGAATGGCCTGTCCAAATATGGAGTTTGAAAGTAACTTCATCAAAACAATTGAAAAAACGGACAATTATATAATTGAAGGTAAAATGCTGCATTTTCATATGTCAAAAGGAGCAGCCTTAGCAAAATTTGAAGCAGTTATATAGTTTGTTTTAAATTATAATTTATCAAAAGGTATTCTGTAAAGAGTACTTTTTTTATTTTATTTAAGTTAGAAAAATTATTCTGACTAATTCAATATCCTATATTTGTATAAAATTTAAAAAATGCCAAGAATTCTAGCCATAGATTACGGAATAAAAAGAACAGGAATTGCCGTTACCGATGAATTTCAAATAATTGCATCAGGTTTGACAACAATTCCATCGGAGACTATTATAGCTTTTTTAAAAGAATATTTTGCTAAAGAAAAAGTTGAAAAAGTAATTATTGGTGAACCAAAACAAATGAATGGTCAACCATCTGAAAGTGCTGAAATTATTGAAAAATTTGTTATCAAATTCAAATCAGAGTTTCCTCAAATGAAAATGGAACGTGTAGACGAACGTTTTACTTCCAAAATGGCATTCCAAACTATGATTGATAGCGGTTTAAAAAAGAAACAACGTCAGAACAAAGCTTTAGTAGACGAAATTGCCGCTACAATAATGTTGCAGGATTACTTATTACGATTTAAAATCACTTAGTTGTTTGTTTATCAAAAGTTTCCGATTGTCAAAATCAAAACCCTGAAATTGCAACACTAATTTATTTTTTTAATTACTTTTGCAAAAAATCTGAATTCAAAAATCTGAATTCAACAATCATAAATTATAATGATTTTACCAATAGTTGGCTACGGCGATCCAGTTTTAAGAAAAGTATGTGATGATATCACTTCAGAACATTCAAATTTGCAAGAAATCATTGCTAACATGTATGATACCATGTATAACGCTTATGGTGTTGGTTTAGCTGCGCCACAAGTAGGTTTACCAATTCGATTATTTGTAATTGACACCGAACCTTTTTGTGATAGTGAAGATTTAACAAATGAAGAACAAGAACAATTAAAAGGATTCAAGCAGACATTCATCAACGCCAAAATGTTGAAAGAAGAAGGTGAGGAATGGGGTTTTAATGAAGGTTGTTTAAGTATTCCTGATGTTCGCGAAGATGTTTACCGAAACGAAACCATCACAATTGAATATGTTGATGAGAATTTTAACAAAAAAACAGAAGTTTATGATGGCTTGATTGCCAGAGTAATACAGCACGAATACGATCATATTGAAGGAATTTTATTTACGGATAAAATATCTACACTAAAACGTACGTTAATTAAAAAGAAATTACAAAATATAATGGATGGTAAAGCTAGACCAGATTATAAAATGAGATTTTGTAATAAAAAAGGAAGATAGTTTTAGATAACAGATTTTAGATTTCAGAAAAAAGAAATTTTTTATTGCTATTGAAATTGAAGTTTTATAATATATTTGCCACCGCTTAAAATAATTTTTAGAAAATGAATGTAGAAAAAATATTAGCCATTTCAGGAAAACCAGGTTTATTCGAATTGAAAATTCAAACGCGTTCAGGTTTTGTTGCTGAGTCATTATTAGATGGAAAAAAGATTACAGTTGGAATGAAAAGTAATGTAAGTTTACTTTCTGAAATTTCAATGTACACACATACTGAAGAAAAACCTTTAGTTGAAATTTTACTTGCCATTGCAGTAAAAGAAAATGAAGGACCAGCAATTTCTCACAAAGAAGACAATGCAAAATTGATTGAGTATTTTTCTCAAATTGTACCAGATTATGATGAAGATAGAGTATATCCTTCAGATATTAAAAAAGTATTGAATTGGTACAATATGCTTCAAGGAAAAGGAATGGTTTCTAAAGAAGAACCAAAGGTTGACCCGAGCGCTAGCGAATTGGCGAAGCAAAACGCTGAATCTCTTAAAGAACAAGTAGTTGAAGAAGTAACCCGAGGCAAAGCCGAACTGAGCGAAGCTAAAGCAAAAAAAGAAACTGCTGAAAAACCAAAAGCTAAAGCAAAAAAATAGTTAATTACTTTTTTATAAATACAAATCCTATTGCGCATATTGTGTAATAGGATTTTTTATTTTTACAAAAATCAAAATCATGAATTCAAGACAACAACAACTCGATGCTTTCAATAGATTATTAGATATTATGGACGATTTGCGTGCCAAATGTCCTTGGGATAAAAAACAGACTATAGAAAGTCTTCGTCATTTAACCATTGAAGAAACTTATGAACTTGGTGATGCTATTCTAAATAATGACTTGCAAGAAGTTAAAAAAGAGCTTGGTGATTTGTTGTTACATATTGTGTTCTATGCCAAAATAGGTAGTGAAACTAATGACTTTGATATGGCTGATGTTTGTAACGAAATTTGCGATAAGTTAATTCATCGTCATCCTCATATTTACGGTGATGTTGAAGTAGCCGATGAAGAGGAGGTAAAACAAAATTGGGAAAAACTCAAACTTAAAGAAGGAAAAAAATCGGTTTTGGAAGGAGTTCCCAAAGGTTTACCAGCATTAGTTAAAGCTTCAAGAATTCAGGATAAAGTGAAAGGAGTTGGATTTGACTGGGAAGAGCCACATCAAGTTTGGGATAAAGTACAAGAAGAATTACAAGAACTTCAAGTAGAAATAGCTTCTGGAAATCAAGACAAAATTGAAGCCGAATTTGGAGACGTATTATTTTCCATGATAAACTATGCAAGATTCTTGAAAGTCAATCCTGAAGATGCTTTAGAACGTACTAATAAAAAATTCATAAAGCGTTTTCAATATCTTGAAAGAAAAGCATCTGAACTCGGAAAACCTTTGATGGATATGACTTTAGCAGAAATGGATGTTTTTTGGAATGAAGCGAAGAAGTTGTAACTACAATATTTCATAATTCTTTTGATTATTTAAAAATACTTATATTTGAAAACTAACCAACCAAAAACTAACCAATGTCAGAAGTAAAACACGAATTAAAACGTTCCTTAGGATTAATTGATGCCACAAGTATTGTTGCAGGTTCCATGATTGGATCTGGAATATTTATTGTTACAACACAAATGACCAAAGATGTGGGATCAGCTGCATGGATTTTGGTAATATGGTTAGTCACTGGTTTGCTTACGATGAGCGCTGCATTGAGTTATGGCGAATTAGCAGGAATGATGCCAAATGCTGGTGGACAATTTGTGTACATCCAACGTGCTTACGGTAAATTAGCTTCATTTCTATATGGTTGGACCGTTTTTACTGTTATTCAAACAGGTGTAATTGCTGCTGTTGCAGTTGCTTTTGCCAAGTATTCGGCAGTATTTTTCCCGGTTTTAGATACCGAACTTATAAAAATTGGCGATAGTTTTGTTTTTACCAATAAGCAAATTTTAGCCATGGCTAGTATATTATTATTAACTTACATAAATACTAGAGGAGTTAAAACAGGTAAATCCATTCAATTATTATTTACTTCAACCAAATTGATTGCTCTTTTTGCATTAATTATTTTAGGATTGTATGTTGGATTAAAAACAGACGTTTTATCCAACAATTTTGCAAATATGTGGGATGCCTCAAAAACCGTAGTAAATCCAGACGGAAGTATTACTGTTACAAAATTAGTCGGAATTGGTTTAATAGGAGCAATGGGTGCTACAATTATAAACTCACTTTTTTCAAGTGATGCCTGGAACAATGTTACTTTTATTGCTGGAGAAATTAAAGATCCCAAGAAGAACATTCCACGAAGTTTATTTTTAGGAACTTTAATTGTAACTATAATTTATATTTTAGCCAACGTAGCTTATTTGGCTTTACTTCCAATAAATGGAACTCCAGATTCAGGAAGTGTTTTAGGAAACGGAATCATGTTTGCCAGCGAAGATAGAGTAGGAACTGCTGCAGCCAATATGATTATGGGAAATATTGGTGTTTTTGTAATGGCTGGATTAATCATGATTTCAACTTTTGGATGTAATTCAGGCTTAATTTTATCTGGTGGAAGATTGTTTTATGCTATGGCAAAAGACAACTTGTTTTTTAAAGCAGCAGGTGATTTAAACGATAAAGATGTTCCAGCAAGAGCACTTTGGTTACAATGTTTATGGGCTTGTATACTTTGTATTTCTGGTAAATATGGTGATTTACTTACTTATGCCACATTTGCATCGCTTTTGTTTTATATTTTAACCATTTACGGAATTTTTATTTTAAGAAAAAAAGAACCTAATGCTGAGCGTCCTTATAAAGCATTTGGTTATCCTGTTATTCCAATTTTGTATATTGTAGTTACTACTTTGATTTGTATCTCTTTATTGATTTATGATACTAAAAGTACTGGTTTAGGACTTTTTATTGTGGCATTAGGAATACCAGTATATTATTTATTTTTGAATAAAAAAGAGTAAAATGAATTTACCTTATTATGCCGTAATTTTCACATCAAAACGCACTTCAGTTGACGAAAATTATTCTGAAATGGCAGATAAGATGGTTGAATTAGCACAGCTGCAAGAGGGTTTTCTTGGTGTTGAATCTGCTAGAAATGAGATTGGTATTACAGTTTCTTATTGGAAAACATTAGAAGATATTAAGAATTGGAAACAAAATCTAGACCATTTTGATGCCCAAAAATTAGGTGTTTCAAAATGGTATGAAAATTATATAGTAAGAATAGCTTTGGTTGAAAAAGAATATAGTTTTAAAAAATAAACTTATTCAGACATTCTTTTCAACTTATTTCTGTCAACAATAGCAATTTTTTTACCAATTAATTCAATCAATCCAGTTTTATTGAATTCAGAAAGTAATCTAATGCAACTTTCTGTTGCGGTTCCAATCATTCCAGCAAGTTCTTCTCTTGATAATTGAATGTGAAGTGAACCATCCTCATTTTTACCAAAAGTATCTTCAAGATGTAATAATGTTTCAGCCAAACGTTCTTTAACACTTTTTTGTGCTAAAGAAACCATGTGATCATCGGCATCTTTCAAGTCACCACAAATGGTTTTCATAACGTTCATAGAAAACTGATTGTTCTCATTGAAGAATTCCATAATTTCCTTTTTTGGAATAAAGCATACTTCCATATCTTCAAGTGCAACAGCACTTAAATTAGTAGGTTCTTCACTTATTAAGGAACGTTGACCCAATAATTCGCCTGGTTTTACCAATTTTACAATTTGATCTTTACCATTGGCACTCAACTTTGTAAGCTTGCAAATGCCATCTTTAATACAGAAAATCCCATTAGTAGTTTCTCCTTCTTCAAAAATTGGTTCTCCTTTTTTGATAATGTAAGAGGTCTTACATTCTGCCATTTTAAGAAGTTCTTCTTTATTTAATGCCTTAAGCGAGCTAAATTGTCTAACGATACATTGTTCACATTTACTCATTGGAGATAGTTTTATAGATATACAAAAATAGTGAATGTATGACAATTATCATATTTTAATTTTAACTATTGTTCCACCTTTGTCCCAGGTAAAATGAGCAAATTATGGACACAAAAAATTGTTTCCATTGTGGTAATGTAATTATAAAAAAAGACGAAGTTCTATTTGATGAAAAAAGTTTCTGTTGTAATGGTTGTAAGACTGTTTATGAAATTTTTAGTCAGAACGACATGTCTTGTTATTATGATTTTCAAGCATCTCCTGGTGCAACACCACTGGATATTAAAGGTAAATATGATTTTTTAGACAATGAAGAAATTGTTACTAAACTTCTCGAGTTTCAAGAGGATGCAACCGCTATTGTTTCACTCTACATTCCTCATATACACTGTAGTTCGTGTATTTGGATTTTGGAAAATCTACAAAAGCTTCAATCAGGAATAAGTACTTCTCAAGTTAATTTTGGTGAAAAGAAAGTTAGAATTAATTTCAATTCTGATAAAACTTCGCTTAAACAAATTGTGGAAATGTTGAGTTCTATTGGATATGAACCCTATATTTCTTTAGAAAATTTTGATGAAGGAAAAAAGAAAGTAGATCGAACCTTAATTTATAAGATAGGTGTAGCATTTTTCTGTTTCGGAAATATAATGCTTCTATCATTTCCCGAATATTTTGAAGTAGAAGAATTTTGGATTAATCAATACCGTGTATTTTTCCGATGGTTGATTTTTTTACTTTCACTTCCTACATTTATTTATTCTGCAAGCGGATATTATGTTTCGGCTTTGAAAAGCATTAAGTCAGGGCTTTTAAATATAGATATTCCTATTGCTTTGGGAATTGTTGTAATGTTTATAAGAAGTACTGTCGACATTGTCTTTGATTACGGACAAGGTTTTTTCGATAGTATGTGTGGATTAATTTTCTTCATGTTACTTGGAAAATTATTTCAGATAAAAACCTACGATTTTCTTTCTTTTG
>CANGUP010000093.1 GCA_947457105.1 Flavobacteriaceae bacterium | reverse complement strand
TTTATTTTGCTTAAAATGATTTAAAACTTATATCACTAATGGCTATTCCGTATTAAATTAAAAAAAAAATCCTAATGTCGACATCATTATTTGTAAGAATTTTATAATATATAAATTAAAAATCATGTGTTTTATCGATTAAATTTGCATTTAAGCGGAGGTATTGAAATATTTGTCAAATAAAAACAGACAATTAATTTAAATCAAGCCATCGTGAAAAAATTAAAACATCTCCTATTCTTAGTAATTAGTGCAAATTGTTTCTCACAAGCAATTACGGTTAATACTAGCACTTATACTGTACCGGAATTAGTAAATACTGTATTAATTAATTCCCCTTGTGTTTCTGCAACAAATGTGTCATCAACTACTGGCGCAAATTTTGGGTCTTCTAACGGGATTGGATATTTTACAAATACTAACCCAAAATTTCCTATGAAATCTGGAGTAGTTTTAAGTACTGGTGCAGTTGCAAGTGCTATTGGCCCAAACAAATCTGAATTGAATGAAGGAGCAGCAAATTGGCCTGGAGATTCTGATTTAGAAAAAATATTATTTCAATCTGGAATAAAAATGAATTCTGTAAATGCAACAGTTATAGAATTTGATTTTACACCAATATCTCCTTCTTTTAGTTTTGAATTCCTTTTTGCCTCTGAAGAATATGGAAACTTTCAATGTCAGTTTTCTGACGCATTTGCCTTTTTATTAACCGATATGAGCACCGGAATTACTACAAACCTAGCAGTGGTTCCTAATACAAACCAGCCTATATCGGTTGTTACCATAAGAGATTACTTATACAACTCTTCTTGTCCGTCAGCAAATGTGGAATATTTTGGAAGTTTTAATGGTGATTCTGCTGCAAATGATTCTGCAACTAACTTTAATGGACAAACAAAATTACTAAATGCTTCAGCTATATTAAAACCAAATACTCCTTATCATATTAAACTGGTTATTGCAGATCGAACTGATTCAGGATCTGATTCAGCTATATTTATTGCTTCTGATACTTTTAATATAGGGCAAGATGTTTTAGGACAAGATTTAACAATTGCTAACAATACTGCTATATGCTTCAATGGTAGCCATACTTTAAGAACAAATCTTAGTCCAACAGATTACACCTTTAAATGGAGCAGAAATGGAGTAATCATTCCTGGAGCTACTAATGAAAATTTAGTCGTGACTAGAACAGGCACATATGGTGTTACTTATGAAAAAATATCAAGCTCTTGCCTACCCACGACTGACTTTATAAATGTTGAATATTTTACGCAATTAGTAACCAAAGATCCTATAAATCTTTATAAATGTGATACTGAAGCAAGTTCGTACCTATATGATTTATCTATAAATACTGATGTCGTAAGATCTGGATTAATAAACCCTTTAACAGATGTTGACTACTATGTATCTTTGGCAGATGCTAATTCTGATATAAATAAATTACCAATAAATTATACGGGTACTGTAGGACAAACTATTTATGTTAGAATCAGAAATCGCAATAATGCTTGTTATGATGTTATTAAGTCTTTTCAATTGTTAGTTACAAAACCTCCTGTTGCAAATCAACCTGAAGATTTTGTTAAATGTTCTACTTCTCCAACAATAAGTACAAGTGTTTTTAGATTAGCTGAGCAAAATAAACAAATCTTAAATGGTCAGTCTGAAATAACCAATGAAATTACATTTCATGCCTCTTTATTAAATGCTAACAACAATACTAATCCATTAAACAGAAATTCTTATGTAGGATCTAACAATACAGTAATCTATGCAAGAATTCAAAACAAATTTGATAACAGTTGTTATAGCATTACCAGTTTTAATTTAATTGTAAATCAATCTCCATTAGTAGATAAACTATTAGATATTACTGCTTGTAGTAGTTATATTTTACAACCAATAACTAATGGAAATTATTTCTTAGTAGATTCAAAAGGTGTTAAATCTACTCCTGTTTTTGCGGGAGATAGTATAGATAAGACGCAAACTATTATTATATATAATCAACCTGGCGGCCCTGATACTTGTTTTTCTTCAACATCTTTTAGAATAACAATAATTGATGAAACCGATTTACCAAAAAGTGATAACTACTGTGGTTCATATACATTGCCAAAACTACCATTTGGCGATTATTTCAGCGAGCCCCATGGAAAGGAGAATACTAAATTACCCAACTTAACAAAGATAACTGAAACAAAAAAACTCTATTTCTATTATAAAACTCTCACTGAGCCTTTTTGTGAAGTAGAAGTTGACTTTACTGTGACAATTACTCCAGTACAAAATGTTGGCACCTTTAAAAATGTATTTGACTGTGATTCATATACATTACCCCCTTTATCTGCAGGAAATTATTATACAAAACCATCAGGAGGCGGAACAAAATTAGAGGCTGGAACTATTTTGACAAATTCTCAAAAAGTATATGTTTTTTCTACTTCAGGTTCTCCTTATTATTGTAATTCTGAAGCTTCATTCAAAGTTATTATAGGAATAGAAACTCCAGGAGATATAGTGCAATGTGGGAGCTATACCCTCCCTGAGTTAGCCATTGGAAAATATTATACAGGACCAGCTGGAACTGGAACAGAATTAGAAGAAGAATCCTTAATTAACGAATCGACAACAATATACATATACGTACAAAATGCGAAAACACCTAATTGTACCGATTTTACAAACTTTAAATTAAATATAGGGCAACCAAAAATTGACATTCTTGATAATGTAACCGTATGTGAAAGCTATACCCTCCCAAATCTAGTAAATGAAGGGAAGTTTTATACAGGACCTAATGAAACTGGAAAAATGCTAAATTCAGGTGATAAAATCACTTCAACTCAAACTATTTATATTTTTAACCGTTCTGGACTTTCTTGTAGCAATCAATCTAGTTTTAAAGTTACGGTTAATCAAAAACCTAAGATAGATTCCAGATCAGACATTGATATTTGTCATTTTTATGAATTAACTCCACTAAAAATAGGAGACTATTATACAGGCACAGGGGGCACAGGAACTAAACTTAACGCGGGAACTAAAATAACCAGCACGCAAACTATTTATATATTTGCATCAGACCCACTTACAAAATGTTCAGACGAGAATAGTTTTAAACTTAATATTTTCTCAATTGAAGCAGATGCACCAGAAGATGTTACCGCCTGTGATAGTTATACTTTACCTGCTCTGAAAAACGGAAATTACTATTCAAAGCCAAATGGCCCAAACGGTGGAGAAGGAACTTTTATGAATGCAGGTGATGTAATAACTAAAACTCAAACTATTTATGTCTATGTAGAATCAGGAGAAAGAATTAATTGTACTGATGAGAATGTATTTGTTGTAACAATTAATAAAACACCTAAAGTAGTTGCTATACCTGATGTATACACTTGCAATTCTTTCATGCTTACTGAACTAAATATGGGGAATTATTTTACTGATACTAACGGTACTGGTAGCATGTTAAATGAAGATGATGTTATAACTTCGAGTCAAAGGATATACATGTATGCACAAACTGCAACTACACCTAATTGTTATGACGAGAAAAGTTTCTACATAAATGTATTCAATGTAGATCAATTACCTGATGTAACTATTTGCGAAAATTATAGATTACCTGCATTAAAAATTGGTGCTTATTACAGTGGCCCTTCTGGAACTGGTTTACGTCTTGCTATTGATGAATTAATTACAAATACAAGAACAATTTATATCTATGCTCCATCCCCATTTAATCCAATATGTTTTGGTGAAAGTTCGTTTGTTGTAACCATTATACCTAAACCTATTGCTTATCCAGTACCAAACGGATTAACTACTGTTTGCGATGAAGATGGGGAAAATGATGGAATAACGAATTTTGATTTAACAAAACTAAATACCACAGTATTAGGGAATCAAAAAACCACCGAATTTTCTGTAAAATATTATGCTACTCCTGAGGATGCTGCTGCAGAAACAAATGGTTTAAGTGAAACTAACTTGCCATTAGTTTATGCAAGAGTAAATAATTCTTTAGCTAATAGCTGCTACGATTTAAGAAATATTTCGATAACTGTCATTAAAGCACCTATACCATATCCTAAAGGAGGCTTTGTTTGTATAGATAGTAAGACAAATACACTTTTAAATTCTTACACCATACCAAGTGGTTTAGATAATAAAGATTATGCTTTTAAATGGCTTGATGCATCAGGTAAAGTTGTTGGTACAGACAGTACTTATGAAGCTAAATTAACTGGAAGCTATACATTAATTACAACTAGTAAAAAATCAGGATGTACTTCATTTCCTATTGTTTCAGAAGTTTTCTCATCTGAAAAGGCTAAAGTTTCTTTTGAATTTTCTGAAGATTTTTCAGATTATCAAACAATAACTGTACATGCAGAAGGAGTAGGTGGTTTCTATGAATACCAACTAGACTCTGGATATTTTCAAGACAGTCCTGTATTTGACAATGTTTTATCTGGTTTACATACTATTAACGTAAATGACAAAAATGGTTGTGGTAATTCTACTGTTCAAGCATTAGCAATTAACTACCCTAAATACTTTACCCCTAATGGTGACGGAGTTAATGACACATGGAATATTTCTTCCTTAAGCGGACAATCTGATTCAGTAATAAAAATATTTGATCGCTATGGTAAAATGATTAAACAAATTAAACCTAGTGATAAAGGATGGGACGGTACCTTTTCAGGACAAAATATGCCTTCTACCGATTATTGGTTTACTATATTTTATGAAAAAGATGGTACTATTACAGAATTTAAATCCCATTTTGCTATGAAAAGATAATTGTTTTATTTTAATGTTTTGTTTAAATTAGTAAAGAAAAACCCGAAGATAAACTTCGGGTTTTTTGATATCTAAAACATTTAAACTACCACCTAATTATTGCACTTGCCCATGTAAATCCACTTCCGAAAGCTACTAAAACCACCAAATCACCAGATTTAATTTTACCCAACTCCCACGCTTCTGTCAAAGCAATTGGAATAGAGGCAGCAGTTGTATTACCATACTTGTGAATATTATTAAAAACCTGATCATCACTCAATCCGAATTTCTTTTGAATAAACTGTGAAATCCTTAAGTTGGCTTGATGTGGAATTAACATATCTATATCTGAAATATTTAAATTATTGGCCTGTAAACCTTCATTAATTACTTCACTAAAACGCACTACCGCATTTTTAAATACAAATTGACCATTCATATAAGGAAAATAACTTTCGTCATCTGGATTATTCTCAGCAAGAATATCAGATACCCAACGCCCCCCCATTCCTGGTGCTAAAACAGCTAACTCTTTTGCGTGTTCACCTTCAGAATGCAAGTGTGTAGACAGCACTCCTTTAGTACTATCTTCCACTCTACTAATTACTGCTGCTCCTGCTCCATCTCCAAAAATAACTGATACGCTTCGACCTCGATTGGTCATATCTAACCCCAAAGATTGTAATTCTGAACCAACAATCAATATGTTTTTATACATTCCTGTTTTAATGTATTGATCAGCAATAGACAAGGCGTATACAAAACCTGAACATTGATTACGAATATCTAATGCTCCAATAGTATTTAAACCTAATTCTTTTTGAAGTGCCACGCCAGGTCCTGGAAAATAATAATCAGGCGAAATTGTTGCAAAAACAATAAAATCGATAGCCTCTTTTGCAACTCCTGAACGTTCAATTGCAATTTGTGCTGCTTTTACTCCCATGGTAGTTGTAGTTTCTCCACTTCCTTTTAGGACATGTCTACGCTCTTTTATACCTGTTCGTTCCTGAATCCACTCGTCATTGGTATCCATAATCTTTGATAAATCATCATTTGTAACAATGTTTTCAGGAACAAAGTAACCAAGACCAGATATTTTTGAATGGTACATCATACTATTTTATTATTTTGTTAGAATTTAAAGGATAAATTATTAGAATCAATATAATAATGCCTCACAATATAGTATTTTTATTGATATCGTCAAAATTAAAAGCTATTTTACAAACTTAACAGACTGTCTACCTGTATCATTATGGAGATTTAGGATATAAATTCCTCTAGGATAGGGAAAGTCAAAAGTATAGTTCATCGTTTCTGCTTTTTTGATTTCATCTTTTTGAAGCATTTTTATAAATCGTCCACTTTCATCATACAATTCAATAACTATATGATCAATTTTATCAAAAATTACGGTAAGATTCAATTTATCTTTAATTGGGTTTGGTATAACATAGGCATTTAATGCTGCCCTATTACCCTCTAAAAATTTAGGTGTTCTTAAATTAGTATCGCTTAATTTGTAAATTGTTGTTCCTGAAGCATAAGCTAACTGATCATTAATGATAAATATTCTATTTAAATTACTTCCTACCCCTATTTCACTCCATGTATTTCCCCCATCAAAAGTTTCTAAAAAAGGCATACTTGTTACTGCCTCAGTATATCCTCCCATCCATCCGTGATTTTCAGTTACAAACCCAACGGCCTGAATACTGGTATACGGTAGTTCTTTACTAATCCAAGAAATACCATTATCGATTGATTTAACAAGTTTTCCCTTAAGAGGAGCTACAGATTCAACTGCTCCAAAAACAATATTTGAATTTGATGGTAATAGTTCTAATTTCCATACATACTCTCCAGGAATTGTAGTATTAAAAACTTCTTCCCAAGTAATTCCTCCATCTGTTGTTTTTAAAATTACTCCACCTTTATCATTTTTACCAGCTACAAAGCCTACATTTTCATCCTGAAATAAAATTTCTACAAGTGCATTTGCATATGAACTCATATCTATATATTGCCACGTTTCGCCACTGTCAATAGATTTTATTATGTAAGCTGGCGAAAAATAAGCTCCACAACCATAAATAGTTGATGCTCCTACAGCGTCTAATCCGCAAATCGCAGGTGGGTTTGTTAAAAAATTATTAACTTTTGTCCAATTGGTTCCTCCATCTATTGTCTTTAGAAAAACACCATTAAGTGTTCCGACAAAACCTATATTTTCATTAAGAAATTCTATATTTCTAAAATAATAATTCCCAGGTAAAGCTGGCGTTTGTTCTGATAATTGGTTTGTCCAGGTATCACCACCATCAGTAGTTTTGTAAACCGCCGCATTAGAGCCGTTTAACGCCCATCCTAAATCCTTATTTAAGAAAAATACGTCATCAAACCGCTGATTGTTTCCGTTAGAAACTATAGTATTTAGTGGCCTCCATTGCAATTGTGCAGTTACAGTAATAGACCAGAAAAAAAGTAAATAAATAGTCTTTTTCAATTATAAAATTTTCACCAAAATTATACTAAAAATTATTGATAATAAAATTATGCTTTTAATGTCAAAAATACTGATTGTCCCTCTTCATATTCAATTATACTTTCAAAATAAATTAGTTTTTTTCCGAAAGTAGCTTCTACTAAATAACCATTTCCTTTAAAATAATTATTTTGAATCATAACCTTAAAATTAGATTTTTCTACAACTTCTAAATGATGCGGATAAAGTAATAATGGTGACTTATTATTAAATATATTTAGTGGAATTTCATTTACTTCATCAAAAAGCGAAGCTGTATATTTATTTTCTAGATGTTCATAGACTAATTTTGTATTTCCTTTTTCAATTAGTTCACCTTGTTGCATCACAATAGTCTCATCGGCAAAAGCCAATACATCTTTGCTATCATGAGTGGCAACAATACTTGTAATTTGCTTTTCTTTTAGGTAGCAAAATATATTTCGTCGCAAAGTGTTTTTCCTAAAGGTATCTATTTGGCTAAAAGGTTCATCTAATAATAATACTTTAGGTTCTAGGGCTAAAACTTTTGCAAGGGCAACTCTTTGTTGTTGTCCACCGCTTAAATATTTGGCCTTCACGTTTGCAAATGCGGTCATTTCGACCATTTCTAATAATTCCTTAACACGCTTTGCCTTTTTATCTTTATAAATGTTTGATAAATATTTACCCACGTTTTCCTCAACAGTAATATAAGGCATTAAATCAAAATCTTGAGCAAGGTATTTAATATAGGACTCACCGGGAATAAGATTAAATTTTGGTCCTAAAATTGGTTTGTTGTCATAACAGATTTCACCATTATTTAAATCATATAATCCATAAATTAATTTTAAAAGGGTACTTTTTCCGCAACCGCTTTCCCCAATTAAAGCAATATTTTGTCCTTTATTAATAGTAAAACTGACATCTTTTAGTACTAAAACATCATCATAAGAAAAGGAAATATTATTTACAATTAACATAAGATGTAAATCTAAAAATTAAATTTCAAATTTAGAGAAAGAATTACATTTCAACACGCTTCTTTTGGTAAATTATATAAATTCCATTAAATACAAAATAAAAATTGCTTTTCAAATTATGCATTTATACAATCAAGGTAATAAATAAAGTAATCTTTTAAAAATTATAAATTTATAACACCATAATACTAAAATAAAACGTTTTCAATAAGAATTCTAAATTTATCACAAGTACATTATTTTCTGAATATTTCTATGGATTCTTAATTTTTAAGCCATAATATTCTATTTTATTCAATATTGATTTCGAAAAAAAATTTAAAAAAAGAAATTTTACCTATACATTGCCTTAACATTATGAACTTTTTTATTTCTCAAATGCATTTACAAAATCTTCAATTACATCGAAATAGTTGTATTATCTAGTGATTAATTCAATAAAAATTTATTTTAGGATTGTATAGTTTTTGTATACTCTCTTTAAAAACATTTTTACGCTTGATGATTTAAATTTGAAACACCTAAAATATATTCTAAACAAAACAACAATGTCAGCAACAACTTTTTTTCATGTTAAATATTTTATAAAAAATAAGAAAACTAAAAAAACATACAAATTAATTAATTTTTTAATTTTCTCTTTATTCACACTTTTAGTTTCTTCTAATTTGTGTTCTCAAAATCTTATTACAAACGGTGATTTTGAAAGAGGTACAGTTGGATTCATCACTAATGGTATTGCCTATAAATTAATTACACCTCCTTTTTCAGGCACTACTGCTCCGGGCGAATACGCAATTACAAACGACCCTAAACCTTTGAATACCGCTAATTTTATTTCTATTGGCGATCATACATCTGGAACAGGAAATATGATGGTCATAGACGGCACTACAACAACTGGAAATCGTCGATTTTGGATTGCCGGGAGCACTGGAGACGGAATTTGCGGCTTGAAGATTGGTGATACATATACTTTTAGCTATTGGATAAAATCTATATCAACCACTGTTACAAATAACGAAACACAAGCAAGAATCGTAACTTTTTTTGGAGGTGCCTCAGATATATCGCCTGTCGCAACAACTGCAATTGCTCCTCTTCCTGCTGTTGATTGGCAAAAAGTTGAATATACCTTTAAGGCAGCTAGCAATTGTGTTAATATTGAGTTGTTTAATACCAATCTAAATCCTGTAGGAAATGATTTTGCAATCGATGACCTTGTGTTAACCGGTCCTCCTGTTTTGTTATCTGTTACTACTTCGTTTACAAATCCTCTTTGTCCTAGTTCAAGTGACGGAACCATCACTGCCACAGGAGCTGGAGGTAGTTTCCCTTACACAAAATATACTTTGTCAGGTGCATCAGATGCTATAAGTTTGACGGGTTTATTTACAGGATTAGCTCCAGGTACTTATGATGTTTCAGTAACTGACAATAGTAATACTGAATCCCCGAAAACTAGAATTATTTTAACTCCTCCTTCTGATTTAATTATAAGCCAACCAAAAACAATTTGTTCTGGCAATTCAACAGAATTAAGTGTTAGTGGTAGTACCGCTAGTTATACGTGGACTGCATTACCTGCTGATCTCTCGTTAACAAGTCCGAATAGTGCAAATACAACAGTAAAACCAACACAAACAACCACTTATACTGTAACATCAAACCCAATTAGTCCAAACTCTATTTCTTTATTAACTAACGGAGATTTTTCTCAAGGAAATACGGGCTTCATTAATGATTATCAATATATATTTAATCCAGGAAATAGTGGTACTCAAAGAGCTTATGGAATTGTTACTTCTGCAAAAAATTGGTTTTCTCCTTTTGCTGATTGTAGAGACAAAACCACTGGAACTGGAAATATGATAGTTTTTGATGGTTCTACTGCTAATTCTGGGAATGATAAAGCTTGGGAACAAACCGTTCCAGTAGTTCCAAATCAAAATTATACTTTTAGTTATTGGGTTCAATCTGTAGTGTCTGTTAATCCTGCAAGAATTGAGGTTACTATAAATGGTACATCTATAGGAATTGCTAATGCTCCAAGCTCAACTTGTAATTGGGTTCAATATTCCTATGTTTGGAATTCAGGGAATAACACGAATGCAACTATTTCAATGTATGATAGAGTTTTTATATCTAACGGAAATGATTTTGCTTTAGACGATTTGTCATTTAAAATTAATTCAACCTGTAATTTATCAAAACAAGTTACTATAACTGTTGATCAACCTATTACTCCTACTTTTACTCAACCTTCTCCAGTTTGTTTGGGAACAATTATACCAGCTTTGCCAACAACATCAATTAATGGAATAACTGGCACCTGGTCACCTGACTTAGATAACACCAAAACCACAGAATACACCTTTACTCCTACTTCAGGAATATGCGCAAATCAGGCTAAATTAACTGTATCAATAACTTCTTCATTAACTCCAACATTTAATGATGTAAATGCTATATGCTCTGGAGCTTCACTAGCAGCTTTACCTACAACATCAATAAATGGAATTACAGGAACCTGGTTTCCAGCTATAGACAACACAAAAACTACTGAATATACTTTTACACCTAGTTCCGGAAATTGCAGTACTACAGCTAAATTGACAGTTGACGTTAATCCAAATATAACTCCAACTTTTAATCCTATTCCTGCAATTTGTTATGGAGACGCACTTTTACCATTGCCAACATCATCTATAAATGGAATATCAGGAACTTGGTTTCCTGCTTTAGACAACACTTCAACAACCGATTATAAATTTACACCTACTTTGGGACAATGTGCTACTACAAAAGATTTAACAATAACTGTTAACAAACCTTCGGTTTCAATTACTACTGGTTGTATTGCTACAAATTATACTTTAGAAGCTATTCCATCTGAAAACAATGTAACTTTTTCTTGGTTTAAAGACAATGCAATAGTCAATAATCAAAGCGCTAATAAGTTAGTCGTAAAAGATTTAGGTTCTTATAAAGTAGTAATCAATAGTGATGGTTGTGATGCCGAAGCTATTGAAAATGTTACTGTATTAAATTGTAATGCTCCAATTATACCAAAAGGAGTTTCTCCTAATAATGATAATTTGAATGACACTTTTGATTTAAGCAATTTCAATGTATCTAAACTTGAAATTTTTAATAGATATGGAATTAAAGTTTATAGCAAATCGAATTATAAAAACGAATGGATTGGAACATCAGATGCTGGACAAGAGCTTCCTGACGCCACTTACTATTATGTTGTTGAGTTTGAAGGTAGAGACACAAAAACAGGCTGGGTTTATTTAAACAGACAAAATTAATAGCAAAAGAATAGACTCAATAAACAATATACCATGAAAAAAATACATATCCTAACCCTATTAATATTATGCGCTCTTACCGATATACAAGCGCAACAAGACC
>CANGUP010000092.1 GCA_947457105.1 Flavobacteriaceae bacterium | reverse complement strand
CCATAAGTTTCATAAACTTCAGTTGGAAGCTTCATCAACTCTTTTTCTAAACTTTTACTAATTCTTGCACCACCAACAATAAGCTTTTTAACATTTTTAAGTTCTTTCAACGAATTTTGAGCTTGCATTGGAACCATTGCTACAAAATCATAATGAGTATCATCCAAATTTTCCATTGGATTAGAAGTTGGAGCAACATAATCTAAATCTAATCCAAGAATTATAGAGCGAATTAACATCATTTTTCCGGCAACATATTTCACTGGAAGACATTGTAAAGCTCTATTTTCCGAATGCAAACCAAAGAAATCTCCTGTAGCTAAAGCAGAATTTACCATAGCTTGTTTATCAACACGAATGGTTTTTGGTATTCCTGTTGATCCCGAAGTTTTCATTTCGATGTATGTTTTTCCATCAAACCAATCTAAAAGAAAATCTCCTACTGGTTTTTCCCAATCGTCACCTTCTTTAATAAAACTATAAGCCACACGACACAAATCTTCTTTGTTAAGATGGAAACCATTTAATTTAAAATGATTGTGAACGTTATCGTAAGTTGGATTAGTCATTGTTTAATTCGTTAATTGTTGTTTTATATTTTATATCCCCAGTCAATTTTTCTTTCCAATCGGACCATTTGTATTTCCTACTAAACAAAAGTAATAGTAATGGGAAAATCACAAAAACCGGAATAATAATTTCAAGTCCAGCCGATGGATTAGAAATATCTTTAAATATGGAATTGGTTTGTAAAGCTGACCAATCTGAAGTAACCAATAACGCAGTCACCAAGTTATTTGCAGCATGAAATCCTAAAGCCAATTCCATTCCTTCATCCATTAGAGTTATTATTCCTAAAAACAAACCCGTTCCGATGTAGTAAACCAAAACAATATTTCCCATTTTATCAATCTCTGGATTGAAAATATGCATAGTTCCAAAAATTACAGAAGTCATTAGCAATGGAACTAACTTATTTTTACTTCCTTCATAAAGTTTAGAATAAAAATCTGTATCAAAAAATTTAAACTTTGTAAGAACAAAATCAATCAAAAAAAGTAATGTTATTGATAAAAAAACTATTATTAATTGAATTAAAAAAGAAAATCTTAAAGGAAATTTATTTTCTAATATAGATTCTAATACTATGTAAATCGGAATAAAAAGTATTGAATAAAATATTCCTATTAGAAATTTTTTATGTAAAGAACCATTAGCAAATCCTTGCATCAAATAACCTCTAAAGATATATTCTTCAGTACTTGTTTGAATTGGTATCAAAATGACTCCGATAAGCACTAAAATTGCAAATGGAATAGGTTTGAAATTCCAAATCATTTCTTCAGGACTTAAATAATAAGTCAACAAAACAGTCGATATTGTAAAAATAGACCACAACCCAAAAGAGAAAAACACCCTACTCCAATCTACTTTACTTCTTGATGTAGTTACTTCTAAAATGGTTTGCTTGTGAAAATATTTGATAACGATAAAAACGCCTAATAATGCAAAAACAAACGAAAGCATCATCAAAAACAAAGACAAATTAGATTCCAAAACACGCAACATTCCAGCACTATCGGTTGGCATTGTTCCAGATTTCATGGTTTTCATCAAAACGGCAATACCAAAAGGTATTTGACCAATAGTTGAAGCTAAAATGATTAAAATAGATCCTACGATATATTTCCAAAAAGGATTTTCTTTCTTTACGCCTTGTTCTATAAACATAATTCTGTTAAATTTATTTTTTACTAAAATACTATATTTATTGTAATATTCATTTAATTTACAGAAAAAAATATGATAACAATTTACCATAATCCACGCTGTGGAAAATCTAGAAAATGTTTGTCTTTTATTGAAAATTCAAAACAAGAATTTGAAGTAATAAAGTACCTTGAAAATCCATTAACAATCAAGGAATTAAGCGATATTATTAAAAAAATAAACATCAAACCAATTGAACTAATTAGAACCAAAGAATCTATTTGGATTGAAAATTTTAAAGGAAAAACTTTATCCGATAAAGAAATCATTCAATCTATGGTAGATTTTCCTAATCTAATGGAACGACCAATAGCTGTAAATGGAGACAAAGCAGTTATTGCAAGACCATTTGAGAAAGTTAAAGAAATTATTTAGATTAATTCAATTTTACTTTTAACAAACCTTTGTGATTTGTTGCTTAAACGAAAGTTTATTTTTGCAGTCAAATCAGAACAGTGAGATATAAACATCAAATTATGAAAAAAATTAAATTCTTTTTAACTTTAGCTTTGTTATTTAGTACTCTATTAAATTATTCGCAACAAAAACCTGAAGGGAAAAAGGTAAAAGTAATTGGGAAAATTATTGATAAAGTAAGCAATCAACCATTAGAATATACTACAATATCTCTTGTAAATACTACAACAAATAAAATCACTGCTGGTGGAATTACCGATGCAAAAGGTGATTTTGGTTTTGATGCATCTCCTGGAACATATAATGTAAAAGTGGAGTTTATTTCATTCAAACCACTAGAAATTAAAGGAAAAGTTATCAAAGAAAACACAAATTTAGGAACAATTTCTCTTGAAGCTGAAGCTACAAAACTGAATGAAGTAGTAATTCGTTCAGAAAAAACATCTGTTGAAATTAAACTAGACAAAAAAGTTTACAATGTTGGACAAGATTTAATGGTAAAAGGAGGAACAGTAAGTGATGTTTTAGACAATATTCCTTCTGTTGCTGTTAGTGCTGAAGGTAATGTGAGTTTGAGAGGAAACGAAAATGTTAGAATTCTTATAGACGGAAAACCTTCTAACGCCATAAATATCAATGATGCTTTAAGAATGATTCCTGCTGATGCCATTGATAAAGTTGAAGTTATTACCAATCCATCAGCAAGATATGATGCTGAAGGTGGTGGAGGCTTATTGAATATCATCCTTAAAAAAGGTAAAACCAACGGATTAAATGGAGTAATCATCGCAACAACAGGTTATCCTGATAACCATGGTTTGAGTGGAAACTTAAATTACAAAACAGGCGAATTCAACTTATTTACAACACAAGGTTATAATTATAGAAATAATCCTGGTAACTCTTTGTTAGAAACTAATTATTTAAATGTTGGTGCATCATCTCCTAATTTTATTAATGAAACAAGAGATAATGATAGAATTAATAAAGGTTATAACGGAAACTTTGGTGCTGAATGGTTTTTAGACAAAAATACCACGTGGACTAATACTGTTAACTATCGTAAAATATCTGGTGACAACCAAGATAATGTTTTCTTTGACAGACAATATGCTAATTCGAGTTTAAATAACAAACAAACACGTATTAACTTTGAAGATGGGAAAAGTGAAAACATTGAATTTTCATCAAATTTATTGAAAAAATTCAAAAAAGATGGACATAAATTAACTATAGATACTCAGTTTTCTAAAAACAACGATGACAACATAGCAACAATTATAGATAGTCAAGATGGTACTGATGCAACAGTTAATATTCAAAGACAAAGTCGTAATTTAATTCAAGCAGATTATGTTTTGCCATTAGGTAAGTCAATGCAACTTGAAGCTGGATATCGTGGAGATTTTTTAGAACAAGGTACTGATGTAACTGTTTTTAATGAAGGAATAGTAAATACCTTTTTCACAAATAATTTAGTTTATAAAGAAAAAGTACATGCTGTTTATTCACAATATGGATTTAAAGTAAAAAAATTATCGGTTTTATTAGGTATGCGTTGGGAAGATTCTAATATTGATGTAAACCAAATTACTACAAGTGATTTTAATAACAAAAGATACAATAATTTCTTTCCAAGTGCTTTCTTTACTTATGAAATATCAGATAAAACAAATGCTTCTATCAGCTATAGCAGAAGAATTCAAAGACCAAGAGGAAGACAAATTAATCCTTTTAGTAACTACTCAAGTAACATCAATATCTTTCAAGGAAATCCTGATTTAGATCCAGCTTTTACAGATGCTATAGATTTAGGATTCTTGAAAAGTTGGGAGAAGTTTACATTAAATACTTCATTATATGTAAATAAAACAACTGATGCATTTCAATTTGTAAGAAAAGAATCAGGTGCTTTTGTAAATGGAATTCCAGTTATCTTAAGTTCACCAATAAACCTTGCTACAGAATATAGAGCTGGTTTTGAATTCACTTTAAATTACAGTCCCTACAAATGGTGGAAATTAAATAGTAACTTCAATTTTTTTAGAGTAGAAACTCAAGGAGAATTTACTTACACTAATTTCTTAAACAATGAGGTAACGCAAAACTTTGACAACATTGCAACTTCATGGACAGCAAGACTAACATCTAAAATAACTTTACCTAAAAAGATCGATTGGCAAACCAATGCGACCTATAACGGTCCACAAGCGAATGCTCAAGGTAGGAGTTTAGGTGTTTTTGCTATGAATCTAGCTTTCAGCAAAGATGTTCTTAAAGATAAAGGAACACTTTCTTTAAATGTAAGTGACGTCTTTAATTCTAGAAAAAGAATTATGGAAACTAATATTCCTAATTTTATAAACTCCTATGCTGAAATGCAATGGAGAGTGCGTCAAGTAACGCTTTCGTTTACTTACCGTTTCAACAAACCTAAAAATGAAAGAGATAGACAACCTAGGAGAAATCAAGACGAAGGTGGTGGAGATTTTCCTGGATAATATTAACAAACTGAATAAAAAAAAGTCCCAATTACTTGGGACTTTTTTATTTTTAAAACAAAACAATTAAGCTTGTTCTAATTCTCTGTTAGCTTTTCTTTCTTTCAATAACTCTCTTGTAGCACCAAATATCCAATAGAACACAAAGTGAATTAAGAAAATCATTAACCAAAAACCAATGGTTAAAATGGTTAAGAAAAGTAAGAAGCCTAAATACTGTTGTAAAGTAAACATGTTTTACAGAATTTAATGTATATACAGGTCAAAGGTAATTGATAATTTTCTTATGAGCAATAATTCTCAAATAATTATTAACTACTTTTTAACAATCAATACCATTTCTTCTTTTTAAAATAATAAATCATTCCCAAAAGCAATAACAACATGAATCCAAGAATTATAAAATAGCCATATTCCCAATGCAATTCAGGCATGTTGTCGAAGTTCATACCATATACTCCAACTATAAAAGTTAGAGGCATAAAGAACACCGAAACCACAGTCAATGTTTTCATTACTTCATTCAACTTGTGATTTTGAGTTGAAAAATAAAAGTTAGAAGCGCTATCTAATGAAGCTGAATCATATTCAATTTGTTCTAAAAGCTCTAAACACTTTTGATGCAAACGATCAAAGAAACTGTAATTTTCCAACTCTATACTATTAAAAACATTGTCGTCTTTCATACTTTTTATAGAATACAAAGAATCTCTTAATGGAATAATAGAACGTTTTAGAAAATTAAAGTTGTCACGATGTTTTTCAATTTGAATTAAAATTTCTGGACTTGTACTTGTTTTAGAAATATTAATCAACTCTTCTACTCTGTCTTCTTCGTTTTCAATGGTAATGTAAAAGTTTTCCATTACAGCATCCAATAGTAAATAAAGTAAATAGTCCGCTTTTTTCTCACGTACAATTCCTGAATGCGTTCGAATACGTTCACGAATATGAGTAAAAAAATCACTGCGTTTCTCTTGAAAAGAAACTAAAATATCATTTTTTAAAAGAAAACTAATTTGCTCGACATTAATATTATCAGAGTTTTCAACTGGCAACAACGATTTGATATTAAAAAATAACACATCGTGAT
Organism: Flavobacteriaceae bacterium; assembly: GCA_947457105.1. Classification (GTDB taxonomy): domain Bacteria; phylum Bacteroidota; class Bacteroidia; order Flavobacteriales; family Flavobacteriaceae; genus Flavobacterium. The sequence goes on along the minus strand of CANGUP010000092.1, from coordinate 6,267 downwards.
ATTCGTCTAGTTTGGTTCGTTTTGTAGTGTTTAAAATATCTCCAAGCATAAAATTGTCTACTTTCAAATAGTCTCCAACTGATTTTATAACTTCAATATTATTTAATCCATGAACATTAAGCCAATTTACTTTATTCAAATCTACATTAGCTCCTATTTCGTGAACATTTAATTCTTCAAATTCTGTAAGATCTTTTGAATCATATACAAACAATTGCAATTCTGTTTTTATTTGCTTGTGAACTCCAGTATAGTCAAAAAAACTAGGGATTACTTTTTTTCCTTTTTTATATTTAATTTTTCTCACGAATTCAAATTTTGTCTAAATTTAGAAATTATTATTATTTAAAAAGTAATTTTACGGAAATTTAGTTTCATGACAACACTAATCACCAACATTCAAGAGTTACTTCAAATTAGAGACGCATCCATTAGAAAAGTTTCTGGCAGCGAAATGGCTATTTTACCTTCTATAAAAAACGCTTATCTTTTAATAGAAAACGACCTAATTGCAGACTTCGGTTTGATGGAAAATTGCCCAAAAATTAATGCCGATGAAACTATTGACTCTACCGGAAAAGTAGTGCTTCCGGCTTGGTGCGATAGTCATACCCATATTGTTTATGCAGGCAATCGCATTCAAGAATTTGTAGATAGAATCAACGGATTGAGTTACGAAGAAATAGCCAATCGTGGTGGCGGCATCTTAAATTCAGCCAAAAAACTAAACGAAACTTCAGAAGAAGAACTTTACAACCAATCGAAAGCTCGTCTTGAAGAAGTCATGAAACAAGGAACTGGAGCAGTCGAAATCAAATCGGGTTACGGTTTGACTGTTGATGGCGAAATCAAAATGCTTCGTGTGATTAAGAAACTTGCTCAAAATTATCCCATTGCCATAAAAGCTACTTTTCTTGGCGCACATGCGTTTCCTGTTGAATACAAAGAAAACCATTCAGGTTATATCGATTTGATTATTAACGAAATGCTTCCAAAAATCGCACAAGAAAATCTAACCGATTACATTGATGCTTTCTGCGAAACTGGTTATTTCTCTGTAGAAGAAACCGAAAGAATCATGGAAGCTGGAAAAAAATACGGATTGCGTTCCAAAATACACGTCAACCAATTCAACGCTATTAACGGAATTGCAGCTTGCGTAAAACACAACGCACTTTCGGTAGATCATCTTGAAGTAGTTACCGACGAAGATATTGAAGTTTTAAAAAATACCGAAACCATGCCAGTGGCTTTGCCTTCTTGCTCCTATTTTATCAGCATTCCTTACACGCCAGCACGCCAAATGTTGAACGCAGGTTTGCCTTTAGCTTTAGCCACCGATTTCAATCCAGGAACTACACCATCTGGCAATATGAATTTTGTAGTTGCTACAGCTTGCATCAAAATGAAAATGACTCCAGAAGAAGCCATAAATGCAGCCACAATAAACGGCGCCTACGCCATAGGATTAGAAAAAACACACGGAAGTATCACTTTAGGTAAAAAAGCCAACATCATTATAAGTAAAGAAGTTACCTCTTTCTATCAACTACCCTATTGCTTTGGAACCGATTTAATTGATAGCGTGATTATTGAAGGTAAAAAGATGGTGTAGTTTTTTTGTATATTTTACTAATGCTTGCTGACTATTATAATCAATTTTATGAATTTACATTATAAACATGCTCCTATTTACAAGTTACTAGTAAGTTTGGCGGAACATAGAAAAAACGAAAACATAAATATGAAAATCATATTTTTAATTTTAGTTTTAGTTACTTACGGTTGTGAAACTAAAACAAAAAATAGAATTTCGAAAAACTCGAAAATAGAAAAACCTGTTCAAAAGAAAATCGAAACCGAGAACAGAAAGTTTTTTGTTGGAGATTTTGATAATGATAAAATTAATGACACTGCATATGTGAATTATAAATGGAATATTGAAACAAATGAAATTGAGTGCGGAAAAAATAATTGCGACATAAATATTGAATTTAAAAAAAATATTCCGAAAATTAGTTTTGCTCAAAGCTTAGGGATTGTTGTTGTGAAAACTGAAGATGTTAATAATGACAACGCAAATGAGATATTAGTTTTTTCCCGAACAAATGAAGGTTGGTGGAATAAAATTTCGGTTTGGTCTTATAAAAACAAAACTTGGAAAATGATTGCAGAAACTGATGCATTCATATCTGAAGACAAGGATTTTGAAAATCGAATAATTAAAGAGAAAAAGAAATATTATTTAATCGGAGAAGATAAATGGAATGAAGTTGAAAACGGAAATTTCAAAAAAGTAAAAGTTAAATTATAAAAACTGATTAAATGAACTTATATAATTTATTATTTGGTCTATTTTTATCGATTGTTTCTTTTTGGCTTTTTGTGAGAGAAATGACAAAAAATAAGAAACCAATAGATGGTTATAAAATTCGAATAATTGGAAGTCTATTTGGACTTTTTCTATTGGGAGTCTATCTTGTTTTTTCTGAACTTATGAAATTATAATGACATATATTTTGGATACTACTGAAAGCGAAAAGAAATGGTTGTAAATTATTTTTTACCTCTTTACGGTTTTCCGTAAAATACTTCAAAAACTATTTTTACATTTTGATAGGTTAAGTAGTTGAGGTTAGTTTTTTGTAGAAAAATTTGTTATTATTTAAAATACATATACAATTAATGGGCATTCGTTGGGGCTAATTTTGTATGAAGCTGTTTACGACAACCAAGCTCCTCAAAGTGTTCCCATGAAAAGCTACGCAAACGTCATCTGACTTTGCGTTTTTTTATTTCCAAAAACTCATAAATAAATTTCCATTCCAAGCAATGCCAATTCTACAAAAATCACTATTTTAGCGCCTCAAACATACAAACTAAAATAGGTAATGAAAAATACAGCTTTAACGCATATTCACGAAGGATTAGGAGCAAAAATGGTTCCGTTTGCAGGTTACAATATGCCTGTTTCATACGAAGGAGTCAACGCAGAACACGAAACCGTTAGAAATGGTGTTGGTGTTTTTGACGTGTCTCACATGGGTGAATTTCTAATTTCGGGTGAAAATGCTTTGGCTTTAATCCAAAAAGTGACGTCTAACGATGCTTCAACGCTTGAAAATGGTAAAGCACAATATTCTTGTTTACCAAACAACGATGGCGGAATTGTAGATGATTTAATTGTGTACAAAATCAAAGACGAACAATATTTATTAGTAGTAAACGCATCCAACATCGATAAAGATTGGGATTGGATTTCGTCACACAATACTTTTGGTGCAGAAATGAAAAACCTTTCTGATGATTATTCATTACTTGCTATTCAAGGTCCAAAAGCGGTTGAAGCTATGCAAAGTTTGACTTCTGTAGATTTGTCTGCTATAAAATACTATCATTTTGAAGTAGCTGATTTTGCTGGAATTGAAAACGTAATCATTTCTGCAACAGGTTACACTGGCTCAGGTGGATTTGAAATTTATTGCAAAAATTCAGAAGTAGAACAAGTTTGGAACAAAGTTTTTGAAGCTGGTGCAGCATTCGGAATCAAGCCAATTGGTTTGGCTGCGAGAGATACATTACGTTTAGAAATGGGATTCTGTTTATATGGAAACGACATCAACGATACTACTTCTCCACTAGAAGCTGGTTTGGGTTGGATTACAAAATTCACCAAAGAATTTACCAATTCAGAAAACTTAAAAGCTCAAAAAGAAGCTGGCGTTTCTAGAAAATTAGTAGGTTTTGAATTAATCGACAGAGGAATTCCAAGACACGATTACGAAATTGTAGACGCAGAAGGAAACAACATCGGAATTGTAACTTCAGGAACACAAGCACCAAGTTTAGGAAAAGCCATCGGAATGGGTTACGTAAAAACCGAGTTCGCGGCTGCAGATTCTGAAATTTACATCGTAATTAGAGATAAAAAAATTGCTGCTAAAGTGGTGAAAATGCCGTTTTATAAAAAAGCATAAGTTTCTTTTGAAATTTTGTTGAAAAAAGTACTTTTGCAATCTGTAAATAAGAAAAAAATAATTTTTAAATGTTGAATATTCAATTTTGAATGTTGAATGTTGAAATACATAAATTGAAATGGGAAGAGCGTTCGAATTTAGAAAAGGTAGAAAAATGAAACGTTGGTCAGCAATGGCTAAAGCGTTTACTCGTATCGGAAAAGATATTGTAATGGCAGTAAAAGAAGGTGGTCCAAATCCGGAAGCCAACTCTCGTTTACGTGCTGTTATTCAAAATGCGAAGGCAGCAAACATGCCAAAAGAAAACGTAGAGCGTGCCATTAAAAAAGCAACTGACAAAGATACTGCCAACTATAAAGAGCAACTTTTTGAAGGTTATGCACCACACGGAATTGCGCTTTTAATTGAAACAGCAACTGACAATAATAATAGAACGGTAGCCAACATTAGAAGTTACTTCAATAAATGTAATGGTACTATGGGAACACAAGGTTCTGTAGAATTCATGTTTGATCATACTTGTAACTTTAGAATTCCAAACAATAATGTTGATATTGAAGAAATGGAATTAGAATTCATCGATTTTGGAGCAGAGGAAATCTTTGCTGACGAAGATGGAATTTTAATCTACGCACCTTTTGGAAGTTTTGGAGCCATCCAAAAAGAATTAGAAAACAGAGGAATTGAAATATTATCTTCAGGATTTGAAAGAATTCCACAAGTAACAAAAAAATTAACCGCAGCTGAAATTGCTGACGTTGAGAAACTAATCGAAAAGATCGAAGAAGATGATGACGTAATGAACGTTTATCATACTATGGACGAATCGGAATAGATTTAATTTTAGATATTAGATATTAGATTTTAGATATTAGATATAAACTTCAAGGAAACTTGGAGTTTTTTTTTGTTTATAAAATATTGATAATTAATTTATTATACTTTTTATAAAAATAATTGTATCAAAAATTTGTAACTTTTTAACAAGTACATCGTATAATTAGAGATTTAAAAATAGAACTAGAATGACACAATAAAGTGTTGTAATTCAAAAACTAAATTCAAAACCAACTAGTACTTTGAATTTGTGGTAAGTGAACTACCTGATTTACTATTTATTTCCTAATAGAATTCTATCAAAATCAAAAACCTTTTTTTTATTTATTAAATTTTATAACATGACAACATTTTTTACTTTGTGGTGGTTGATACCTATTGTATTATCTATTATTTTTTACAAATTTGTTTTAAGAGTTTTCTTCGGAATGGTAATCGTTCCTGAAGACAAAATTGGGTTAGTTACTAAGAAATTCGTGCTTTTTGGAACAGACAAATCGCTACCTGATGGAAGAATTATTGCTACCAAAGGTGAAGCAGGTTTTCAAGCACAAACACTTGCTCCTGGTTTATATTGGGCAATGTGGATTTGGCAATATTCTGTTGATATGACTTCATTTACCATCATTCCAGAAGGAAAAATTGGATTGGTTTTAAGTAAAGACGGAAAAGAAATTCCAACAGGTCGCATCTTAGCAAGAAAAGTGGATAGCGATAACTTTCAAGACGCAACAGCTTTCTTAAACAATGGTGGACAAAAAGGACGTCAATCAGCTTTTATTACTACTGGTTCGTATCGTATTAATACCTTTTTATTTGAAATTGTAATAGCTGACCAAATCAAAATTTTTGAAAACATGGTCGGAATTGTTACTGCTCTTGACGGAGATCCAATTCCACAAGGACAAATTGCAGGTAAATATGTAGACGGACACAATAACTTTCAAGACTTTGATTTTTTCTTGGAACAAGGCGGAAACAGAGGTTTGCAACCTCAAGTGATGTTGGCAGGTTCTTATTACATCAATTCTTGGGCAATTCAAATTGAGCAAAATCCAATGACTGATGTGCCAATTGGTTATGTAGGAGTAGTTATTTCATATATTGGTGAAGACGGAAAAGACGTAACAGGTGAAACTTTCAAACACGGAAATATTGTTTCTAAAGGACAACGTGGTGTTTGGATGGAACCTTTTGGACCAGGAAAATATGCGTTGAATAAGTACACAACAAAACTTGAACCTGTTCCAACAACAAACTTAGTTTTGAATTGGGCTAATGCTAGAAGTGAATCGCATGATTTAGATAAAAATCTATCTACTATTACGGTTCGTTCAAAAGATGGTTTCCCATTTAATTTAGATGTGGCTCAAATCATTCACGTTCCAGCAAATGAAGCACCAAAAGTTATTGCACGTTTTGGAAGCATGACCAATTTAGTTTCACAAGTTTT
>CANGUP010000091.1 GCA_947457105.1 Flavobacteriaceae bacterium | reverse complement strand
GTATTAAAAAGTGTGTAAGATACTGTACTAAAAAAGTGTATAAAGTTAAAAATTTGTAATTTTAAATTATATTATTTTTATTGACAATATTGATTTTATTAATTTATAAAATCAAAAACTATCAAAAAAACCTCTTCAGTTTCCTGAAGAGGTTTTAAACTATTTAGTTCTTATTTAGAAACTATCTTTTAATAACACGTAACGTTTTAGTGTTAGACTCTTGAGATACAACTACATTGTAAACTCCTGATGGATATTGGTTTCCTAATTCAAAGTTTTGAATGTCAGAAGCGTTTATCATTTTGTCCTCAACTAGTTTTCCTATCATGTCGTAAACTCTAACTTGAATACTTGCTTCGCTATTAGTTTTTACATCCAATTTGAAGTTTTCTGCAAATGGGTTTGGATAAGCTAATGCTTCAAATACATTAACTACTTCTAATTGAACATCTGATGCTATAGCTCTTGCTTGCATTGGAGTCTTGATAGTACATGCTTTACTGTAGGGTCCAAAATTTGGCTCATTTGGTAACCTAACCGCAACTTGTACAGAATAAATAGCTCCATTTGGAACTAACCCTGGGAAGTTATTTAATGTAAATCTGTTCAATGAATTATCGTAGAACGTATCATAATCAACACCATTATAAACTCTAAATCGGTACATTGTTGCTGTAGCTACTGCATCAGCAATAATTAATTGTGAGTTACTAGTAACTTGATAGTTATTACATTGAACCGATCTTACTTGAGTGGTAGGATAAGCTGGTGTATTGATATTACATGGTGTACCATAAGGTAAGAAGGTACCATCAGTATTTCTTAATGAAACTTCTACTCTATAAGTACTTGCAAACAAGATACCTGACAATTGCGTCATGTTGAACCTATTTATACCTTGAGTAATTTCTTGAGAAGTTCCTGTTGGAGTTCCTGCAATTACTCTTGTAACTCTAAATCTATAAGCTGAAACATTAGAAACAAAAGCTGCATTAATCCATTGGTTCATAGCTGTTAATGTACTTCCACATTGTGCGCCAATTGTTGAAACTGGATTTGGTGTGTTTAAGTAACATGGTGCTCCAAAGAAAGGTTGCCAAACATTGTTGAATCGTACTGCAATCTCAAACATATATCTTGAGTTGTAAGTTGTGCCTGGAACGTTAGCCAAAGAAATATTATTCACTGGTCTGTCAATGATAACTGGTGCAGCAATTGGTGCATTTGTATTCATATCTACTTTAGTGATTTTGAACCTATATCCTTGAGCAAAATTAGTCCAGTTTGCAGTAACAGTTGAGTGCCAACCTGCAAGAGTTGTACCACATGTTCCTGCTGGCAATGAACCTACAATTGGTGTACACGAGTTATCAATTATACCATTACAATCGTTATCGATTCCATCGTAACATACATCAACTGCTCCTGGATTGATAGCAGCATTAGCATCATTACAGTCAGTTGAATTTGATACATAACCTGGCTGAGCCCCAATAGCTGTTAATGAAAAATCACCATATCCATCACCATCATTATCTGCATAAACAGTATCATCACTAAAATAAATGTTGTCCAAATAAATTTGAGTACTGTTTGGCGCAACATTTTGCTCAATTTTTAGACCATAAATATTATTTAGCGCACCAGGATAAGCACTTAATGGAATGCTCAATGAGTTCCAACCTGCATTAAGAGGTCCTGTTGAATAATTTCTGTCTCCAGGAGCTAAAAGAAATACGAACATATTAGCTATTGGGGTATTGCAATAAACGTCTAAATGTAAATTAGTCATTGTAGTAACATTTAGTCGTCTTTCAGTTTGATCTACCAAACCAATAAATCCTAAGTTATTAACTTGAATACAAGTATTGTTGCCATTTGAAAAATTGAAGTTGGCTGTAGTTGCTCCCGTCCAAGAAGATCTTACCAATGTATATGCAGGACTATTGGCATATACTTGTGCTGGAGTTCCAGTGTATACTGACATCACTTTTGCAGGATCTCTTGTAGGTGGAATTGGTGATGGACCTGGAACTGGGAAAGTTACAACTAAATTTGCTGTTCTGCTAGTTGGACCATAAATACCATCTGTAATTTGAGAAGCAGTAATAACAGCTGTTCCGCCACCTATTACTGTTACCATATCGCCAGAAATAGTTGCAATATTAGTATTACTACTAGTATAAGTAAACGGACTTGTATTATTTGAAGTTGGTGGTGTCAACTGGAATGGTGCATCACCCAATACCTTTGCAGGTACTGTAAAACTTCCAACTGTAGCAGGAGGAAGCGTAGCATCTCTATAGAAATAGATATTGTCTACATACGCATTTCTAAAACCACCAGCTCCGTTAGGATTTTCGATTTTGAAAATGTTAACTGCAGCTAAATTCACTCCTAATGATGAATAGCTTGACAATGGAATATCAATACTTGTCCATCCGTTGATAGGAGTAGGAAGTATAACTCGTTGGTTTCCTAACCAAAACCACAATGGCGTTTGATCTAGTGAAAATACATCTACGTGTAACCAAGTCATTTCAGAAACATTTGTTGCCGCAAAAGCAATTTGTCCGAAAAGGAAGTTGTTCATCACTCTTGTTGTGTTTCCTTGAATTGATACATCAGCTGTTTGTCCTCCCCATGTTGGAGCAGATTGTGCTGTATAGGCATCACTATAAAAAGATATTCTATCCCAAGTATTTCTCACAGGAGGCGTTGGCGCAGCTGGAGGTGTTACTGACAAAGTAGCTGTAATAGTTCCTGAACCATAGCTTCCATCAGCAGTCTGAGTTGCTGTAATAGTGGAAGTTCCTGCACCCACAATAGTCACTGTATCTCCATTGATAGTGGCTACAGCTGTATTACTGCTTGTGTAAGTAAAGGCTCCAGCGCTATTAGAAGTTGGTGCTGTCAATGTAAATGGTGCTGCACCTACAAGTTGAGCAGTCACTGTGAAGTTACTCAAAGTCGGAGGTAATGTGGTAGCAGCTCTGTAGAAATACATGTTATCCATGTAAACGGTTTTACCACCAGAACCAACAATTTTAAATTCTTTTAATGCTGTTGTTGTAAAACCACCTTGGCTTGTCCATGCAGATAAAGGAATGTCATAACTAACCCATTGTCCTTGCGTTAATGCACCATAAGGAGCAGCTAGCGCTACAGATCTTTCGCCTGTTGTGTTGCTAATTTGGAAGAATTGTAATGACGTTTCATTAAACGTCCAAACATCTACGTGAAAGTGTGTCATGGCAGAAACATCTGCGTTGCTTCCAAAAACAATTCCTTGATAATTTAAGTTTGAAGCACGCCAAACATTGTCTGTTCCTGCAAGAACAACAGCGCCAGCGCCAGCTTGTCCCCAACCTGGATTGTAATTTCTGGTTCCTGGAATTACTGTATAAGCAGCATCACTAAAGACGCTAAATGCATCCCAAGCATTTCTTGCTGGTGGTACCGGTGGACCTGTAAGCGGAATTGTTGAAGCAGCTACAGTTAAGGTAGCAGTTATAGAACCTGCAGTGAAGAATCCGCTTGCTGCTTGATCAGCAGTAATAGTTGCAGTTCCTTGTCCTACGATAGTAACGGTACTTCCACTTATTGTAGCTACAAGAGGATTACTACTTGTGTAAGAGAATGTTCCAGGACTTGTAGAAGTTGGAGCAGTTAAGTCAAATGGTGCATCACCGTTAACTTTTGTAATCGCTGGAAAGTTAGTGATTGTTGGAGCTCCTCCAGTATAGAAATACAAATTATCAATATAAATTTGACGAGGCGTACCACCACTTTGTTCGAATTTTACTCCAGCGATATTGTTCAAAGCACCAGGATACGTACTTAATGGAATATCAAAAGAATTCCATCCTGCTGCAAGTGGTCCTATTGAAAAGTTTCTGTCTCCAGGAGCCAAAAGATTCAAAATCATTGTAGTCATTGGAGTATTTACGTATATATCTACGTGCATCGTTGACATTCCAACTATACTAAAATTACTAGCGCCAACTAAACCAAAGAAACCTAAGTTGTTGACTTGGATGCATGTATTTGTACCGTTAGCAAAACTAAAATTAGAGTTGGTTGAACCTGTTGACCAACTCGCTTGCACTGCATTGACTACGTTTGCGTATGTTGTTGGTGTACCTGTATATAAGGATACTACTGATGCAGGATCTCTTACTGGTGGGATTGGTGATGGTCCAGGTGCTGGAAAAGCAACTACCAAAGAAGCAGTAGCAGTTGCTGCACCAAATGTGCCAGGTACTGCTGCTTGAGTTGCAGTTATTGTTGCTGTTCCGCCGCCTACAATAGTTGCCGTATTTCCACTGAAAGTTACTATTCCAGCAGGGCTTGCGCTGTAAGACCACGCTCCAGAACTGTTAGAAGTAGGATTAGTTAAGTCAAATGGAGCATCGCCCACTACTTTTGGACTCGGCACAGTAAACGCTCCAATAGTTGGAGGAGCATCGGTTGCGGCTCTGTAAAAATAAATATTATCTAAATAAACCACCTTTACTGGTGCTGCCGCTCCAGTAGGGTTGTTTAAATCAAAAAAACTAACATTTCCTAAATTTAATCCTACATAATCTGATAATGGAATATCAAAACTAGCCCAACCATTCAAAGGAATGCTCGATACTACTTTTCTATTTCCATTGATTTCTAACCAAAGCTGATTTTGATTTAAAGTATAAACATCGATGTGCAATGTTGACATTGCGGATATGCTTCTAGCTGTAAAAGCTAATCTTGCTAAGGTAAAACCATTAAAGAGTCTAGCATTATCTCCTGAAATCGAAACATCTGATCCATTTTGCCATGTAGCTCCTAACGTGGCAGTGTAAGCACCGCTATATAAAGAAACTACATCCCAAGTATTTCTTAAAGGAGGTGTTGGTGCAGGAGAAGCTGGTAGTGGAACTGTCACAACCAAAGAGGCAGTTGTTGAACCAGAGCTGTATGTTCCATCAGTCACTTGACTAGCTGTTATAGTAGTAGAGCCTGCTCCTACGATAGTTATAAGTCCCGATGAAGAGTTGACAGTAGCTACAGCAGTATTACTGCTAGAGTATACAAATGGACTAACACTATTGGAAGTTGGAGGTGTTAAAGTAAAAGGCCCGTCAGTAGTAACTTTCGCTGGAATTGTAAATGCACCATAAGTAGGAGCAACCAGACATGCACTACAAGTTCCACCGCAGTCTATTCCAGTTTCAGTACCATCTTGAATAAAATTAGTACATTGAGTAGCAGTTCCTTGAATTAAAGTTACATCATCAATGGTCACGCCAGCTGTACTACCCATGCCTGCCACGTGAAAATTAACCTGTACATTGTTGTTGGTAGATGTAGCATTGAAAGTGTAGGAATATACAGTCATAGTAGTTGTGAGAGCAACAGAGTTGTTTCTGAATTGGTCAGACCATATATTTGTATTTTGCAAATTTACAGATATATTCCTGTTAGTAGTTGCGCGTGCTCTGAAGGTGAGTGTGTATGTAACGCCACCAGTCAACGATTTACCCATTTGTTTCAGCTCATTATCCCAAGGATTCCCCCCAGAATTAGTGCTTGGAAAAGTTGCTTCTCCGTTGGTAAATGTTCCAGTGCCGTTAATTACCCAGCCGCTGCCACCAACAGTAAAATATGAATTAGACATCATATTTTGTGCTTGTCCTAATGATAAAATCAAAAGGAAGGTTAATAATAAAAGTTTTTTCATAATTATTTGATTTTGTTCAATTTCAAATTTAATAGTTTATTTTTTTTAATTATTGAACTTTTAGTGTATAAAAACTATACGAAATTTCAAATTTTATAAAAAAACATAAAGAGATTAGATTTTTATTCAGTTTTAATAATCATTATGTGGGTTCTTATCATTTTAACTTTTAATGATGAATATTAAAATGTTGTACTAATGTATAGGTAAATTTCCTTTTTTTTATAAAAATAAACGATTGAGTTGAGTATTTATTAAAAAATGGCAAAATAAAAGTAAATATTATAAAGTTGCCGGTCTAGTTTTGAAGATTATACAATATCAAAATCTATTTAAAATGGTGTTTAAATTTACTTATTTGTATTTATTTTAAGAAATTTATTGTCGATTTACTAAAGGGTAATTTTTTAATATTGAAGTAAATGATTTTAATAAATATTAGATATGATTAAAAATCAAGCTATAACTTAAGTAAATTTGCAAAAAAAAAATTTATGCTTTTTGTTCAAGATCTTACTTTTTCTTATTTAAAAGACATAACACTTTCAAATATTAATTTTTCACTTGAAAAAGGAAATTCACATGCCATCATTGGTGAAAGTGGTTGTGGAAAAAGCACACTTCTTAAACTAATTTATGGTTTGTACGACTTAAAAGAAGGTCATATTTTTTGGAATGATATAGAAGTTTTAGGTCCAAAATATAATTTGATTCCAGGCATGGATTTCATGAAGTATCTTGCACAAGATTTCGATTTGATGCCTTACATTACAGTTGCAGAAAATGTTGGAAAATATTTGTCAAATATCGATTCTGAAAAAAAATGGAATCGTGTAAAAGAACTTTTAGAAATAGTTGAAATGGAAGACTTTTTCGATATAAAAGCCAAAAATCTTAGTGGTGGTCAAATGCAAAGAGTCGCAATTGCAAGAGTTTTGGCTTTAGAACCAGAAGTTTTATTGCTTGACGAGCCTTTCAGCCATATTGATAATTTTAGAAAGAATGGTTTACGAAGAAAATTATTCGCTTATCTAAAGGAAAAACAAATTACTTGTATAATAGCGACTCACGATAGCACTGATGTTCTTTCATTTGCCGATGAAGTTTTAATAATGAAAAATGGAGAAATCATTGAAAGTGGAACTCCAAAAGCAATTTTTGAAAATCCAAAATCTAAATATATTGCCTCACTTTTTGGTGATGTAAATGAGATTAATATTGATGGAATAACAAAGTTTATTTATCCACATCAAATTAATATAGTTAAAAATTCAGACATAAAAGTTGAAGTTTTAAACTCCTATTTCAGAGGAAGTCATTACTTGATTGAAGCAAAATTGGATAACAATGTTCTATTTTTCGAAAATGATTCAGAAATTCCCATAACTAAGCAAGTATATCTAAAAATAAAATAGACCTTCAAATTTCTTCAAAGGTCTATTAACTATTCACTTATTACTAATCACTAATCACTCATCACTAATTCTTCAAATACTTCTCTAAAAACTGATCTTGTTCCCAAAGTAAGTGAAAGATATTTTCTTTAGCTGCATATCCGTGTGATTCTTTTGGTAATAAAACCAATCTTGCAGGCGCACCAAGACCTTTAAGAGCTTGGAAATAGCGTTCAGATTGTAAAGTAAAAGTACCAGGATTATTATCTGCATCACCATGAACTAAAAGTAAAGGTGTTTTCATTTTATCTGCATTCATAAAAGGAGACATTCCGTTGTAAATTGAAGGAACATCCCAGTAATTACGTTGCTCACTTTGAAATCCAAAAGGCGTTAATGTTCTGTTGTAAGCTCCGCTTCGTGCAATTCCACAAGCAAATAAATTAGAATGTGATAATAAATTAGCTGTCATAAATGCACCATATGAATGTCCGCCAACAGCCACTTTTTTACGATTTATGTATCCTAAATTATCTACTGCATTTATCGCAGCTTCTGCGTCATCAATTAGTTGTGTAATAAAAGTATCGTTTGGTTCTGTAGTTCCTTCTCCAATAATAGGAAATGAAGCATCATCTAAAACAGCATAACCCTTAGTTACCCAATACACAAACGAACCATAGTTTGGAAAAGTAAATTCATTTGGATTTTTATCATTTTGTCCTGCTGAGTTTTTGTCTTTAAATTCTGCCGGATATGCCCAAATTAATAATGGTAATTTTTCTTTTTTAGTTCTGTCGTAACCTGCTGGTAAATATAAAGTTCCAGACAAATCCACGCCATCTTTTCTTTTGTATTTAATTACTTCTTTATAAACATTTTTAATGCTTTCAAACGGATTTTTAAAAGCAGTAATTGGTGTCAATTTACCAGATTTGATGTTTCTAAAATAGTAATTTGGATAATCATTTTTAGATTGAATCATCACTAAAACATCTCCTTTTTTATAATCTTCAATAGACATTAAATCTTCTTTTTTGTCCATTATTTTTGAAGTGTATATACGTTTTGTTTTTAATGTTTTCAAATTCAACTCATCTATAAAAGGGAATTGACCTTCTTTAGTATGTCCGTCACCAATTAAATAAGCATTTCCATTTTCGGTAGCGATTACATATCTTCCAAATTCATTCTTTTTGGTTTCAAAATTTCCTGGATCTGAATAAATATCTTGTGAGTTTCTATCCGAAATTACTTTTGGAGTTTCATTAGGATTAGATGGATTTAATAAATAAGTTTTAGCATTCCTTGTATCATACCAACTATCGTATGCGATTGCAAAAGTGTCATTTCCCCAATTGATTCCACCAAAACGTTGATGTGTTTTCATCATAGAAGTTGGAGCCAAATTAAATGGCGCATTCCATTGAAAAACTTCGTCTCTATAATCTACTTTTTTCGCTTGATCACCGTCATCAAGTGCTTCCACATAAACTAAAGTTGCTGGTTTGTCTGCTCTCCAACTCATGCTTCTTTTTCCTTTTCTTACCGAAGAAAAACCTTTTGGCATAATTTCCGTTAAAGGAACTTCATTTACTTGCTTAATTTCTTTTCCATTCAAATCATAAACTACAGATTTTTGTGGAAAACGACCCAATGGAACAATATAAGAATATGGTTTTTGAATTGTAGTAATCATCAAATAATTTCCGTCAGGTGAAAAACTTTCTCCAGCATAAATATCAGCAGGTTTGAATAAAGTTGAAGCTCCAGAAATCGTCACTTTATACAATTCTGAAGTTACTAAGGCATCAAAATTAGCTTCATCATTTTTGTTTTTCAACAAATCTTGATATGTTCTATTTTGTGATTTTGAACCATCACTTACAGAAACGGTTGGTCCTTTTGGCAAATCTTTTTTCTCATTGATTAATGCCGGACGATTTTTAGGCAAAACTTTCACCAATAACGTCTGATTGTCATTCATCCAAGTATAAGGACTTCCTAAATTGGCATTCAAATTGTCTGATGTTATTTTTTTTGCCGAAGCTGTTGCCACATCAATTATCCAAAGTTCAACCCCAGAATTCGTAGAATTCGTAAATGCAATTTTCTTTTCGTCTGGCGACCAAGAAATGTTGGATAGTCTTGTGTTTTGAGGAAGCCCAGCTACTTGGGTTTCGTCTTTAGCAGCAATTTTTCTGATTTTTAAATTGCTGATATACGTAACCGTACTCGAAATATTAGTCACCGGATTAATACGTAAACCACCCAATCGCATTTCTTCTTGATTTAAATCGTCAAGCGTTTTGTAAGTATTTCTGTAACTTAAAAGCATGTATTCTTTTTTAGAATCCATACTTACAGATGGCGCTCTTTCATAATCGGCAAGAGCTAAAATCTCTGCTGAAGGCTTTTGGTAGCTCAGATTTTCTTGTGCAGAAGTGAAGCTGATAACTCCCAAAAACAATAATGCAATAAATCGTAATTTCATAAAGTTTAGTTTTAGTGAAAATTTATTGGACTAAAGTAATACAAACTTGTTACATATTTGTTTTGGTTCTTGTTAAAATTATCCTTAAAAAAAGTAATCAATTTTAAGCTACAGCCAATTAATTTTATAATTTTATATAAAATATTGATAGATGAAAAAATTCTACTTTTTATTACTGATTTCTTCGTTTGCTTCGGCGCAATTAACATGGTCACCACTTCCAAATGCTGCTGTGAACACTAACGGACAACGATTTGATGATGTTTTCTTTTTGAATGAAAATTTAGGTTGGGCTGCTAATGGATTTTATGCTGCAGTTTACAAAACAATCGATGGCGGTTTAAATTGGAATCTACAAACCAATAATGCCCTACTTGGTAGCAGTCATTATTTTAGAAATATAGAATTTCTTGATGCCAATATTGGTTTTTTAGGAAGTTTGAATGGTAAATTTTACAAAACTCTTGATGGTGGAGCCACATGGAGTTTGGTTACCATAACCCCAAATCCAGCTGCTATCTGTGGATTGGATTGTGTTGGAACTTCAACGATTTATGGTTGTGGCGCTTATTTTTCTCCGGCTTACATTATAAAATCTACCGATAGTGGTGTTTCGTGGCAATATATTGATATGAGTGCTCATGCAAATGCTCTGGTAGAAGTATTATTTTTAGACGAAAATACAGGTTATGCAGCCGGTAATACCGCTACTGGAACAGTAATCTTAAAAACTACAGATGGCGGAACAACATGGTCAATTCTTTACAACGGAACTATTCCTGGTGAATATGTTTGGAAATTACAAACCTTACACAACAATACCAATGTAATTTTTGGAGCTGTTTCTTCAGTTGCTCCAAATAATGGAAAACTAATAAAATCTATTGATAATGGTGCTACTTGGACAACAAAAGTTGCTCCAGAAGTAGATGTTCAAGCAGTTGGTTTTGTAGATGAAAATCATGGTTGGATGGGTGGTCATGCTACAGGTTTTTATGAAACAACAAATGGTGGCGATACTTGGACAAACACAACTGTAGGAAGTAATTTGAATCGAATTTTTATTTTAAATAATGATTTGGCTTATGCTTGTGGAACGACTATTTACAAAATGACTAATAATTTAGCAGTTAATCAATTTCAAGAGCAAGCTAGAATACCATTAGTCGTTAGGGTTGCACCAAACCCAATAAAAGACAAACTGAATTTAGAAATTGATTTTAAAGGTGTAGATCATTTAATGTTAGGATTATATTCCAGCACAGGACAACTTATAAAACAACTAAAGCTTGACGAAATTGAAGGCGCTATAACCAAAAAGTACACTTTTGATTTTCCTTATCCTGCAGGAATCTATTTCATCAATTTGCACACTAATACTGGAAGACAGTCGGTTAAAGTAGTGAAGTAGTAAAAAGATTGCAGATTTATTTGTTTTTAAATATAGTTATTCCGCAAAGTCGGGTTTTAAATTATTTACATGCTCTAACTATCAATACAATACCCCACATTATTAGTATAAAACCTGCATTCTGAATTCGAGAAAAATATAAGCCTTGCTTTTTTATTTTAATTGATTGTTGATAGTATACTATCAACAAAATCCCTAGAATAGTAAGACTTAAGCCTAAAACAATGTTATAAAAATCCATTTTTTTTCTTTTCTTCTATAGTACTTTTTGTACCAGTAAATACAGTATTAATAATTTATTTTTTGCTTTTATGATTAATTGCGCAGAGGTTTTTTCTCGTAATAAGGAATAAATTCTTGAATATAGCAAGCCTTATCTGTCCTAAAAAGACCTCTTTCAAAGGCTAATTTGTGTAATTTTTGCAATTTTTTAAATCTTTTTTTTCGAAGTCTATCCACTTTTCTTAGACTTATAAAATCATGAGTTCCGCTTGAAATCATAATAATTTCAACTTCTTTACAATTATCTGTAAGTTCTATATTTGAAGGCTCCAAACCAATAAATCTAAATGATAATTTATTTTCGGAATCAGGAATTACAATTTCAAAAAAACCATTCATATCTGTTTTACCAATTTCAACATTAAGATTATTCAAAATTGAGGTCATTGGCATAAACTCAAATTGTTCATTAATTATTCTTCCTTTAATTGTTTTACTTTGACAATGCAGATTACAAATTGAAAAATAGAGTACAATACATTTGATTAATATTTTTTTCATTTTGCTATTTTCATTTTGAATTTTACTAATCGAGCTCCACAAATAGTTCTTTATGACAATGGGCTGAGCAAATGTCGCTGGGAGTTGCCATAATTAATACAAAAATTCTTTAGGATAATTTTTTATCATATCTTTTAGTATTAAATCATAAAATTCTGACGAATAAACTTTATTACTTTTTTGCATATTGTCAATTTGTTTTAATACTGTATTTTTGTCACTATTATATAACTTCATTACAAAGTAATCCCCATACAATAATGAATCTTTAGGGTTTTTTAACATCATTCCCTTTATCAATTTTAAATTTTTATCAATATAAGATTTGGATAAAAGTTTATCTTTTT
>CANGUP010000090.1 GCA_947457105.1 Flavobacteriaceae bacterium | reverse complement strand
ATCTGACTTAGGGGTAAGTTGGTACTTTTTCAAATACCTATCTAATGAATTAATATAGCTTTTACTATCTAACCAACTGGTATAAACCTCCAACAATACCTTATTGGGATTGTTATTTGCCAAACCATCAAATAAATGGAATACTACTTCAGACGCTAGTGTTGCAGGTAATTTACTGATATATACCTGACCAATTAATTCATTTACTTTTTTAAAGAAAAGCTCCTGTACTGCCTTATCGTATTTATCAAGATACGTTTTTGGATTGTCTAAAAACGGCAACAGTTCTTTTTCTAAATTAAAGATTTCAGAAGCACCGTTGTGGCTCAAGTTCATCCAGTAGGTTTGGTCTTTTCCTAAGCTTACTTTTGCCGCGGCAATAAGTTCCTCTTTCTCTAAATGAAGATTGATATTTAAATGTGTTACTACTTTTTCTTTAATGTATCTGTCTAAATGTTTTATTTCAACGCTACCGTTAGTCTCGCAATATTCTCTGATGAATTTTAATTGTTCTTTAGCTGTATTGGTATAAATGAGGTGTTTTTTTTGTGTATCGAAATTTTTTTCAATTTCGTACTTGATTTTTAACTCGTCAATTTCATTAGCCGTGTTGAATAATTGATAGTTATTTTTCACTTCCTCTAACAGAAAAGCAGCTTCTTTAGACTCATCAATAAAAACTACTATTGGATGCGTATCGAATATTTTTTCTAAATCTTTCTTAAACCAAGTATCAATCATAATTTGGTATTGTTCGTTTGCAATTAACATTTATAGTATTGGACAACTTATACACTATTTATGCATTTTTGTAATGTTATAATTATAAACACTACTATGAATATCGTATGCTATTTTTAGATACTTCTCTATATTTCCAATAAAATCATTCCATTTTACAGAATATATGTAAGATGAATATCCAGTATATACCCGATTGATTGCATGATTTGTACAGTCATTATAAACCGGATTTTTAATATTAAACATATTATCCCTTAATATTTTAAATAAAAAAGGCGTATTTAAAGTTCTGCAATTGCATTTGGCGCAACTGTTTTCGGTAATATAATAATCATAAGAACCATTTTCATCGGGTACTACAACAGCTAAAACCGCATTAGTTTTACTGGTTATACCATTTCTTGCATGCTCTTTTAAAGAATATGAAATTTCCCAAGGCATCCATTGATCTTTTTCAGGAATGAAAACTTCTTTCATTCCTTTAGATATTAGTACAATCGTTAAACTACTGTCATATATTTTATCTCTGAGTTTAGATTCGATAGTGGTGTCTTCAAAATCTGCTAATGATTGTCCGTCTTGTTCTCCTTTATAAATATGGTCTAGGGATAATTTTTCTTCTAATATGTTCACAAAATCTCTAGCCGTGGTATTGAAGTTATTGCCCAATGCCGCTACTCTACTATCTGAATACTTATATGTAACAAAAATCTTTCTAGACATTGAACCACTTTTTAATACAAAACATTATCACTATGAGCACTCCGTAAAAAGGAATTAAAGTCATTGAAAAAATACCTAATAACCAACCAATAATTATGTAAAAGTTTACTTTTAACTTATTAAGTATTTTTTTAAATTGTTTATAAAACCAATTATCATTTGGATTAATAACCCAAACTTTAATATCAGAATATGGGTTCATATCGAAATCAACTGTACTTTCAGTTTTACTAGCTGCGTCTTTATATAAATCCCTAAATCTTCTTTCTGTTGCAATAAAAAAGCCATCTAATATCCAAAAGGCTACAATTGGAATAAATGCTATGATATAAAATTTCGTATTTGCTTCTTTAGCAGACAATGCAAATAATGCTGCCACTAATGTTACTGCCCATCCTTTAATCATGAAAGAATTGGTATTCATTCGCGTAATTACATTTTGAATAAATTCTAAATGTTTTAATTTCGTTGCTTCGCTCATATTCTTTGAATTTTAAGTTTTTCTAAGGGTCGTAAATCGTATAAATGACCTAATGGATATTGTAAATTTTCATCTCGATTTAGTTGATGCCATACCGTAAAATCGTCTTTTGTTAATTTTGTAAGGTGTTCTAAGTCAACTTTATGAGTTATAGGAACGCTTTCATTTATCATTTTACTTTCGTTAGCAGAAAACAGGACTGTTTTAGATACTAATTTTCGGTACTCTGATAATTCTTTTTTTCTAATTAATCTAGACATTTCTAGTTCTGAATAAATCCAAGGAGAATATGTTCTAGACTCATTTATAGCTTTTTCAGTTGTAATTGAATTATCTGTATTAATAAAAAAGAAGCACTCGGTCTTGTCAATCATTTTGCTTAATGCAGTTGACAACATAATATGAACGTGACTAGTAGAATTGTTTCTTAAATTATAGTTGTATGTTTTTTGATCAGTATTTTTACAATGGTTATCATCTATAATTTTTAATAGGTCATTTGAATATTTCCAAATAGAAGAGTCAATAAATGATTTTATTTTAAAAGTAGAAAGAAGCCAGCCAGCAAGTCTCAATGCTATTTTTTCATCAGTATGCGAATGAGATATAAAAATGTCAGCATCTACTTCTGGAAACCATTCTTCCTGCATTTTTGCACCATCTAATGCGCCGTTTTTTGTTAGATATTGTTTTAAAAAAGTAGAAGTTTCTCTTTTGTATTTTTCATACTGAGACGCTCCTAGAGCTTCATAGGAATCACCAATTTTCCAATCTTTAATATTTAATTCAAAACCTCTATACATACTATTTTATTAAATAAATTTACCAATCTGCATTTAAATATTTCTTCAATTGTCCTGCATTTAGCACCTCATAAGCTAACATTCCTTTCTTTTGTAATGGAGCAATATTTTTGCCTACACCATCATCGAGAATAGGGTTGTAGCCTTCTTTTAGCAACTCGTCAATTTTGGATTTGAAGCTTTCTATTTCTTTGAGTTGTTTGTATATTTTATCTTTTTCGTTTTGGGCTGAAGCTGAAGTATCATTAGCTAAATCGCTTTGGCGGTTGATTAAGGCACGTTCGCGGTTTTCGATATAAACTGAACGGATGCGTAACAGTTTGTCCCGGTTCCATTTGTATATTATGATGTAGCAGTCAAAACCTTGTTCCGGACCACTGGTTAAATGCCAAATAAATGGTGTTTTTGGCAAGTACATAAATAAGTTCAGGTGGTCTGACAAGGCTTTGAAGAAATGACCGTTGATGTATTCCTTTATATTGCGCCCCAACACACCATCAAAAGCAGAATATTGCGCCATAGAGAAACCTTTGTCCAAGAATTTTTCTTCTATGCGGTCTAAAAGTATTTTTTCACCTGCATTGGGTACTAACGGAATAATACCATCTTCATCTTCCATCAAGATTTCCCGAATCTTATCTGCCAAAAACTCCATTGCCAAAGTGTTCATTCTTTGTTTTGGAATAACGTTACTTTCTTTGAACCAATACCAAACATTGATAGGATTGATTTGGTGACGAATACAAAATTCCTCCAAGTCATTATTGCTTTGATACAAGTTTGGAAATTCTTGTGTTACGGCTTCTCGTTCTTGAATAGTGAATTCTTTTTCTGGTAAATTTTCTATAAAATCTTTGATATTGTCTAACGGAAAATCTGTTTCTTCTTGTAAATAAGTTTGTTTGGCTGATTTCGTAATGGGCAAACCGCCAATGCTTTCACCTTCTTTTGACAAAACCATTGCTTTGTCTGATTCGTTTAAACCATATACTTCAAATATTTTTTCATTGATGATCGCTTCGTTGATGAGAACTTGGGTAAGTAAAAAATTCTCTTGATTAAGAAAATGCAATAGGTTACTTTTCCAATCTAATTTATTGTCATTTCCAATCATTGAAAAACTAAATTCCCTATCATAAATTTGAAAACTATTAATTCGTTCGGAAATAACAACATTTATTGATGATAGAACTGTTATACTTTTTTCTAATTTTTCATTTGGAATAACAAATGGAACTCTTTGTATATCTCCAACCTGAGCATTAACTGTAGGATTCAAACAATCAATTATGTATTGTGTAAATGGAGTATTAAAAAAGGCTAAATTATAGTAATTGTTTTTGAACTCTTTTATTGGAAAAATTGAACTACCACCAACATCAAATATACTATTACCTGGAAGAAATCTATATGAAGGACCTTTTGAGCCAGAGGCAGAATATGTCACACCCTCTTGAAAATAGACATCTTCATTTTGAGGTCTTGACCTCTGCTTTCCTTTTTCATCATTAAAATTTCTGATTAAATCGCCATTGTTTTTCCAATTTACTTTAAGCCATAAATTTCCCGCCCATTTTTTATAGGGACCACCCTTTGCATAATTTACCCAATCGTTATCGTCTACATCTTCATCATTTGAATTTAATTCCCACCAAAATCTTAAAAATCTATTATTATCAGCAGTAGCAAGACCTTGGCAATTTTTTAAAATATCTTTTACTGAATTACCTTTAAACTTTTTTCTAAACTCATCACTTATCCAATAAATAAAAGGATAGGATTTTATTATTTTTAGTTTGGATTGTTCTAATTGATAAACACGCTCATTATCATTTCCTTGGATGCAATCCTCTAAAGCTTCAAAGAATTTTTCTTTTTTTGCTTTTTCTTGCAAATTTGTAGTTAAGTTGAAATACAGATTTTTATCTTTTGATTTTTCTTTGCTCAAAACATAAAAAGTAGCATCTAAAAGTATTCCTGGACCAAAAAGATTTACTCTATCCAATCCAAAATCAACCATCACATCTATATGAGATTTTTCTATCATAAATTTTCTCACGTCCTCAAATGTTTTAATAAACATAAAAGTATGAGGATGTATCATAGCTATTTTACCATTTTCATTAGTTAATTCAAAACAACGCTTTATAAAACTTGCGTAAAGGTTTGTGTTGAATTTATAAGGTTTGGCGTAGTTGGTATCGGTAAATTTTTTTAATTCTGGACCAAAATTACCACTATCCGTATAAGGTGGGTTTGCCGTTGCCACATCATATTTTTGGGTAATCAGTTTCAGGAATGTTATGGCATCCTTGGTTTTATCGGTCAAAAACGAGTTGCCTTGTTGTGTGGCATATTGTGCTACTGCGGTTTCAAGGTTTTTGAAAAAGTCGGCTGTAAAACGTTCGTATTCCTGCACGGTATCCGCATCGAACAAGCGTACTTGGTTTTCGTTTTGTTTCTCTAAAGCTCCGTGAAGCTTGATGTTTAATTTTTCTTCAATTTTTACCAAACTACCAAATTTGTGAGCTTGTTGCAGGTCACTCCAAATTTCTTGTACAATCTTATGTTGGTTTTTATCTGCAATGCCACTTTCGAAAATAGGAAGTACTTCATCAAAGTCGGGCAAATAGAAATCCGACGATACCACATTAAAATTTAGTGTTGTAGTGTTTATATTTTTTTGTTTGGCTTTAATCCATAAACCTAGTTGGGCTAATTGAGCTGCTCGGTCGTCTAAATCAATACCATAAAGATTATTTTCTATGATAAGTTTTGAGATATCATCTTCATCATAGTTCGCACCATAATTGTCTATTTGGTCTTTGTATAAGGCATAGAAAAATACAAAAGCATACAGTAAGAAGTTCCCGGAACCTGCAGCCGGGTCAATAAGTTTAAGTTCGTGTAATGATTTTGGTTCACGCACCTTAGTTTTGGGTGCATTGGCAATTTTGTACAACTCCTTTATTTCGGAATCAGGATACATTTCCAGATATAGTTTTCCTAGGGAATTGTGTACCAAAAATTCAACCACCCAACGTGGTGTATAGACTTGTGATTGCAAGCTTACTTTGTTGTATTCGGTTTTATCACCAGAGTCTTTATGTGCCTGTTTCTTTAGGTTGTTGTAGCTTTCGTATAACCAACCCAAAATATCATCTGATTGCCAAATATTATCGTCTACTTGAGCATCTTGCTCAACAGCATTGAACGCATCGACAATATCGTTTAGTTCAATGACAAAAGGTAGCAAAGCATAGGGGTAGTTTTTATTAAACAAGGGAATGGACTCGCCTAGTTTATTGAATTCGTATTTAAAATAGTCGCGTATTCCTTCTAAATCGTTATTACGCTTCTCAGGATTATTTTCTAACCAAATTTTATGTCCAAATGAACGACCACCGTGTGCCGCTTGCTTAGTCACTATTGGTGCAAAAAGCTGATGGGCTTCCATAACTTTTATGGCTGCCAAACGGTTGAATAATGTAAATGTTAATTCGTCTAATGCTTTTTCACGCGCTTCTTCATAGGTTCCAGTTTCACCAAGGTGACTGTCAATCAATACTTCAATTTTCTTTCTTTTGGCATGGGTATCGGCAGGAATTTTTTCGATTTCAACGAGCTTATTTGGTCCAATACCCAGACGAGAAAACTGGTTATTGAATGCCTTATAAATGCGTTCACGAATTATATCTACATGGTCTGAGAGTTTCATCTTCTATTTTTAATTAATTTTTCGTAACCGTAACTTCTATCATTTCATCATTATCAACACCTGCTAAAGCTTGCAATTGAGATGCTAAAAGACCACGGTACTCTTTGGCTGTCATTATACTTTTATCAATAGTAAATTGTACTTTTTTTGGTTCACCTGGTTTAGGTTTTTCAGGTTCTTCTTTGAGGAAATTACCTTTAATCATTTGTAATTCAGTTTCACGAGTTGGCACCAAATCAATATAATTGAGAATGTCTGAAAGAGAAAAACCAGTAGTTTGACAGTGAATTTTGAACACTAAATTAATTTCATCGGATGTTTTATTATTGCAATTGTCTAGCAACGCTTTTAACTTATTTTGATTTTCCCTGTTCAATTCAGAAGGATAATTAGCGGCTAAGTCGGACTGTGCTTTTTCAACAGCTGCTTTTAAGCTATTGTATGATGTTGCCATCTTCTTTGCATTGGTAGTCATCAAATTATAATATTCATCCTTTATAGCTTGTGCACAATTTTGAATATCAGCAAATTTTTCGATTACATCTTTATTTAATGCTTCCTCATATAACTTGCTTTGGCTTTCAATTATTGAATTGTTTATGTTTGCTTTTAGCAATTCTATTTCAACAGCTTTGGTGAAATTTGAAAATCCTTTTATCTTATCTAGGTTCTTCTTAACAAAGCCTTCCGTTTTGATAATGGTTTTAATAGCGTTAGCATAATTGGTCGCATCTTTAAGAAAATCTTCTGCTTTTTCAATGTAGTTTGCTTCTGTTGTTTTTGATACAAATCCCTGAAGGAGATTCTTTTGCTCTAAGCAACTTTTAAATAACCTGTTAAAATCCGGAACCGTATTTTCCATGGTTCTAACTGTGGTTACAAATTGTTCCGCCAAAACTGAAACCCCATCAGCCACATCAAAATCACTTGAAGTATCTGTAATTTTTCTATTGGTGTTTTTTTCAAACTCCAATCCAATCAATTGATTGATGATGTCACTTTTTTGTTGGGTAGATAGTGTTTTAGAAATGGATTTGAAACTAGCCGTTCGGAATTTATTACCCGAAGAGAAAACATCGTGAACAGCTTTTTCGGTATAGGAAAAATAATCGGTATCATTGGTTTTAACTACTAATTTTCCCGCTCTGAATAATACAGCCAAAGTGGTAGAAAGTGTACCATAAGAATAGCCCCAAGGATCTAAGGCAAAAGCATCTTCTAAACTTCTGCCGTCAATGTATCTATCGTTGATTTTTGTTCTCAGTTGTTCGACAATTTTAAGATGGTCACCCACAAAATTACCGTTGTTATCGAAAAATTTAAATTCATCACCAGAGAAATATCTACTCAATTTATCTGAGTTGGCTTCTTTGACTACCTTTTCACCAATAGATTCTGGAAGCTGCGCCGATAGTCTCTGCGTATAAATATTTTTTATGAGTTTCTTTTGAACTTCATTTATTGTGCTTTTAAAATTGTCTTTGTTTAAGAGGTTTTCATCAAACATATAAATGAGTGCTCCTTTCTCATAAGCCTCAGAGATAAGGTTCATCAAATCTTTTTCTTTTTCATTTTTTATAATTGAAAAATCACGTATGATTGGTTTGATTTTTTCATCATCGGTGCCGCTATACTTTTCTTCCATATACCCATATCTTTTTACTTCTTCAAGTAGTTTATCTATGGTATTAAATGAATTATTATCAGGAACTAATGTAATAGAATCTTTAGTGTATTGTGTTTCTAATTTTAAGGATTCGATAAAGTCTTGTCTATCTCCATTGATATTAAAAAGACTGTATGCGGTTAGTTTTAGTTTTTTATTGTTTGAGCCAATAATTTCATCGTCTAAATCGGTCAGGACATTGAAATTATAAGCGACAGCACTTTCGTTAATAGTTGCTACTGGTCTGAATAGGTTACTTTTTTTGAGGTAGTTTACCAGTTCTCGTTTTTTGATAAAAAGTTCCACATCAAAATCCTTCATCTCTTCTAAAAGCTTTCCTTCTAAATTTGAAGTTATCTTATAATTGTTGTTGGAAACTAAAAGGATTTTTGCATCAACTAAAATGTGTAATGCTTCTTCGATTAAAGGTTTTACTTCGTAATATTTTTCAATATCCGGATTGTATGATTTGGTAATATTTTCAATAGTTGGAGAGGCTATTAACTCTGCTTCATTAATGAAATGAATTGTTTTTAATAATTTTTCCCCATTGATAGCTACGTTACTATTATCAAGTATTCGAGTTGCATTTTTATACTTGTTATCCAAGTCAGCTGGAGGTGCAGTTTGTGCTTGAGTACATAAATCGTGAGCCGTAGTAAATTTATATACTTCAAGGTCTGCAAGTGCTTTTTTCAATACATCAAAAGTGGTGATGATCATACCGCGAGCGCCGACTTGGGTAGTTACTAAAGCATTAGAACTGAACAAGAATTTCTGCAATAAATCAAACTGATATTTGTGAAATGGATAATAGGTTGCGAATTGGTCTGATGATGTTGTTTTGGTAGGAAACGTTGATTTTAAATTTGTAGCATCACTAATCAATCCTTCATTTTTTTTGTAATACTCCACCAACTTTTTATAAGCATCATCTTTTTTTAGCAGTAATCGATTCTTCATGATAACATCTACTTCTGTAGATTCCAAGTGCATTTTTGTTTTGAAACGATCTGTAACCTTAGTCAATTGACTTCTATTGATATTTGCATTAATGATTACATTATCCAATTTTTCTTGGGCTATTGCAATTGTCCAAACCTTTCTGCTGATGCTTGACAAGCTTTCGCTTAACGCCTGCAAATCTACCATCTTGAATTTTCCTTGACTTATAGCCTCGCTTGTTTCATCAAAAATGAAAACTATGTTTTCATCGGGATTCTTCTTTATGTATTTTTCTAATTCATTTTTAAATTGATCTGAATCAAAGTTCAAAATACTATCAGCATATACTTTTTTAGTGTCTTCATATTCGGCTTCTGAATAATCCATTGCCATATAAATGCGTCGCATTGATTTTGCGATTTCTTTATTACTTCGTTTCAATTCATTCCAATCTTGGCCAAATAATTCTTTGGCTTTGTCGTGCACCAAATTTAATTTACCTTCCATTAAGAAATCATATTCCATATAGCCATATACGTCATCGCGTAAGCCCAACTTTTTTAGAAAATTGGCAAACAAAGTAAACGCTAAACCATTATCTGTATTCTGTTTCGCAATGTCTAAAAAGACAACATTACTCTTAATTGAATCTAGTTTAAGAATGTCATTCTTTATAAAACTTTCATTCTTAACGCCTGCCAATCTTGGCATAAAACGGTCTCTAGCTGGCGTTCCATTGATGCTTGGGTTAGCAATTAAATAGCCTAACATTTTGCCAAAATAGGATTTACCAGAGCCATAAAAACCCGAAAGCCAAACTCCTGTTTCTTTAATATTACTGGTATATTGATTGATGAAATTAGAAAGATGCTCTCCTAGACCATCTGTAATGATATAGGATTCCAGTTCTGATTGTATTTCGTTTTCTGATTGGTCCTCAAGGTCAATTACATTTTTAATGTCTTCTTGTAAGTCTAATTTCAGAATATCTTTTATTGTAATCATAGTTTACTACTTATATAATTGTACATCTGTAATTAGATGATTGTTTTGCATTGAGAAAATGATGGTGGTCTCCTTTAATTTCTCCAGGATAAAATATCAATAGAGGAATATTAAGCTCATCAATAATACTATGCTGCGTTATATTAATATTTTCAATCCCTGTACCGTAAAAAACACCAGTTCTTATCAAAACTGGGATTAGACCTTTTTTGGAAGTTTCGATAATAGCCTTTACTATTTTGTCAAATAAGTCTGTATCAGAGCCGGCACTATCCATAAATATTTTATATGAATTTGGTTTTAGGTCATTATAAACTTCTACAAAATCATTTAATTCATATTCATCAATAAATTCAACGAATAATTTACTTACGTCTATTAGTTCAAAATTCTCTTTGCTTAGTTCTTTTCTCGCTTTGTCTAAATACAAGCTCTCTTCCTTTGGTGGGTATGTAAAAAGTATAGAATAACCACCATTGGCAACTAAACTTAACTGTGTTCGATTCTTCACTTCTAGAACAGCTTTTAAATTGTCGAATTTTGCTTTATGCTCGTCTAAATATGCCATCTATAATGTTGTTATTGTTAAAAACCGGTTCCACTTGTAATGTCACGCCGTTGTAGTTTAATTTAATCCAATCTTTTTTACCTATACGTTTTAATCTTTCCAAGATGTTTTCTTTGGAAACGAACGTAAAGCCAAGGAAATCATCTTCAAGGAAATTACCTTTTCTATTTTCTAATAAATCGATAAGATAAATAAATACAGTCAGAAGTTCATCTGAAACCCTAATTAAAGTGAATTTCTTTTTTTGATTTCCTTCTACTAAATTTAATTTTTTTAAAATGGTAAGGTATTTAGAAGCAATCGTTTCAATAGTTATTTCTGACCATTTTCCTTTTAAATCATCCTCTCTACTAATCAAATCTTTTATGTAAGCTATTACTGCTTCTTTTGGTAATTCAGCTCTGCCTTGAAAATAATATTTAAGGAATAAGTCTCTATTTAATTCAAAAAACAACTTGTTATTTAAACTAAACAACCAAAACAATAATACTGCCTGTGAATTTTCGTCATTTTTAAAATGTATCATCAAGCTAGAAGCTAATTCATCAGTTGTTTTATTCTTGCTTATAAAAGCAGAATTTAAAACGGATAAAAACCTTTTTCGTGATTTTTCGGTTCTAAAATCAAATTCATTATTGGTAACTAATATATTTTCTAATTTCTTTGGGTCATTTAAAACTAGTGGCAACGCCTTGTATATCAAATGATAATCAGGTATGCTGCCAACGATGTTTATGTCGGTATTGTATTGTGTCAAAGTTACTATTTTAAGCTTTGTTAGTCGGATTGTAAATGTATTAAAAAGCAACTTAAAGTATTTAATACAAAACAGTAAATAATTACACCGAACTGGTACTCCTTAATTTATTATTATCTCGAGAAGCTAATGTAATTTAAAGAGACCTCTGTTATACTCCGGAAAATGCCTCAAATAAACAAAGTTCAAATTCTTTATCACTTCTTTTTCGCCCAATAAATCATATAAAATCATGAATACTGCTTCGAGTAGAATTGAATTCTTGCACGAGACAGTGTAGATTTGACATTTGATAAATATCATATTGGGTACCCTTAATTTCTACAATCAATCATAACAGTGCCAGCCCCGCAAATATAGACATCCTTCACCTTTAAATTACCTTCATAATGGTCTTTCAAATCCTTTTGCAATTCTTCGTATTCTCCTTCTTCTGCCACTCTTTCAATTTTGACGTTTATCAATCTACCGACCGGCGTAATTGTATATAAACCATTGCTTGTTTTTTTTGCATGGTTTGTTCCTGTTAGTAATCCATAACTTTCGTATGTTGCTTGTAACGATTCTACAAACATATCTGTTTCTTTAAACAATTCACTTTTGCTAGGTGAGCAACTAATTAGAACCAATAAATAGAAGCAGAGAATTAGTATTTTACTCTTCATGATTTGACTCAAAAATGCTACTAATTGTACTTTGCTTTTCATTTAAAAAAAATATTGATTGTAGTGCAAATGAAGTTAAATACTTTGACAAGCCAAGTCAATGATTTGTTTATGTTATTTTATTTCGTCTTTTGCGACAATAGAGCGTATTTATCTAGGGTAAAAAAATAAAAATAATTGACTTTAATTGTCAAAATTATGTGAGTATTTTGATACATGTAAGTTTCAATATT
>CANGUP010000089.1 GCA_947457105.1 Flavobacteriaceae bacterium | reverse complement strand
CCCAATCTCCATTTACAAGTTTGTAATCTGCATTAAAAGTGTGTGTAATTAAATTCAAATCAAGAGCTGGTTTTGAATCTTGAATTCCGGTTCTCAAATCAAACTCTTTTCGATTATTAAATTGAAAAGAATATTGCAAACCCAGAACTTCATTATCATTAAAATTGAAATTATAATTCAATTTAGCTAAATGATGCATCACTTTTTGCTTTGGATTTTTAATTGAATAATCAAAATCATTCACGATGTAAGGTATGCTATTATTAATTGAATT
Organism: Flavobacteriaceae bacterium; assembly: GCA_947457105.1. Lineage (GTDB taxonomy): Bacteria > Bacteroidota > Bacteroidia > Flavobacteriales > Flavobacteriaceae > Flavobacterium. The sequence continues at coordinate 12,091 of CANGUP010000089.1, read as the reverse complement.
ATATAAGTCATTTACATTACCAATATGTGATGCACTCAAAATTCCTATTGTAGCATTATACAAACTATAAAAAGCAGAAAAATCATATTTCTTTCCGATGTATTTTATATCACCAGAAAAATTGGCTTCTCTATTTCCTGTATTTGATAAATTATAACTTGGAGATTGTCTATCTCCATAATATTTAAAGCTACCTTGAACGTTCCAACTCCAATCACAAAAATTACCTTTATGCAAACTAGTTGAAATTGTTCCACCTCTACCATTACTCTCCAAAGTGGTTAATGCTTTTCCAAATAGCGTGTCCTTCTTAATACTAATCGGCTCGATAACAACAATTCCTCCAATAGCATCACCGCCATATTGTAGTCCAGATGCGCCTTTTAAAACTGTAATTTTTCCTGCCGAATTTATATCAAAATTTGGAGCGTGTTCAACACCCCATTGTTGATCTTCTATTTTTACATTATTGTTATAAATTGGAACACGACTACTATGCAATCCATTAATAACAGGTTTTGCTATAGTACTACCGCTTTTCAAAATAGAAACCCCTGAAACTTCTTTCAAAACATTAGCTAAAGACTGACTACTATACTTTTCTATTGCTGCCTCTTTAATTTTTTGCTCAGACACGGAATTATTGTAATAATTATCTTTGTGCTTTATTACAATTTCATTCAAACGTTCCGCTTTTTGCCTTAATTTAAAATTAATAACTTGAGTTTGAGTTACAGTAATGATAGTATCAATAGATTGATAACCCACATAACTTATTAAAAATTTTGTAGGACCAAATGGAATGTCGTTTATTGAATAAACCCCATTTCTGTTACTAACAGTTGATTTAGAAGAAATATGAATATGACTTTTTTCAAGCGGTTTTTCATTTTCATCTACTATTTTTCCACTTATTGTGTTTTGACCGTAATTAGATGCAAGACACAATAAGCAAAAAAACATTATGATTTTTTGCATTTATTTTTCTTTGAATTGTTTACGTTAAATTAAAACGAAATAAACAATTAAAGTGGAGGTCCTCGAAGTGAATAAATACATCCTGAGAAAAAAGAAATATTTTCAGTTGAATGAAAAAACGTTACTTTTTTAAAAAAAGAATGGGTTTTTAAAAAATAATCCTCAAGTATTATTTGAGAACAAGAGCTCAAAGTAAACTCACAAACAAAACAATGGTCAGAATCGTGATGACTATGACTTATTTCAGTCTTGTTAACAGCGTATTTATGATTACAGTGTTTTTCTGAAAGCGCTTCCTCTATGTGATGAAAGGAATGCAGCGATTGTAACAAAATTGCGAACAATATTGTCAAACCAAAAACAAAACTAATTACAGAGTATTTTCCTTTCATTACGGCAAATATATACTAGTAACAATGAAAAACCACTTGAATTAACAAATTTTAAGATTTGTAAACTCAAATGGTTATTAGTATACTTGAATTTAATTAAACTAATTTATTAGCAACTAAATATTCTGCAATTTGAATAGTATTTGTTGCAGCTCCTTTTCTCAAATTATCGGCTACAATCCACATATTTAAGGAGTTTGGCTGACTTTCATCACGACGAATTCTACCTACAAAAACCTCATCTTTTCCTTGAGCAAATAAAGGCATTGGATAAGTATAAGTATCGGTATTATCCTGAACTACAACTCCATCAGTGTGATGAAGAATATCTCTGATTTCGCTAACATTAAAATCGTTTGCGAATTCAATATTCACTGCTTCGCTATGACCTCCAACAATTGGCACACGAATAGCTGTTGCTGTAACGGCAATCGTTTTATCACCAATAATTTTCTGAGTTTCACGAACTAACTTCATTTCTTCTTTAGTGTAGCCGTTTTCTTCAAAACTGTCACATTGCGGAATAGCATTTCTGTGAATTGGATATTTATAAGCCATTTCACCTTGAATTCCAGCATATTCATTTTCTAATTGTTGCACTGCTTTTACACCTGTTCCTGTAATAGATTGATAAGTAGAAACGATAACACGTTTGATTTTATATTTTTTATGCAAAGGATTTAAAACCAAAACCATTTGAATTGTAGAACAGTTTGGATTAGCAATAATTTTATCTTCTTTGGTTAATTCTGAAGCATTGATTTCTGGAACAATTAATTTTTTAGTTGGATCCATTCTCCAAGCCGATGAGTTGTCAATAACGGTTGTTCCTGCTTCGGCAAATTTTGGAGCCCATTCTAAAGAAGTTTCTCCTCCAGCAGAAAATAAAGCAATGTCAGCTTTCATATCAACTGCAGTTTGTAAACCAACAACTTTATATTTTGCTCCTTTAAATTCAATTTCTTTACCAACAGATTTCTCTGAAGCTACAGGAATTAACTCAGTTACAGGAAAATTCCTTTCTGCTAAAACTTGAAGCATTACTTCACCAACCATTCCGGTTGCACCAACTACAGCAACTCTCATATAAATATATTTAGATTTTAATAAAAATTTGGAAATACAAAAGTAGGTAGAAATTAAATTAAAAATTATGAATTAATAATTAAAATTTTTGAAATTGAAATTGATTATTTTGAAACACAGATTTGAGAAAATTTTGAAATTATTAAAATTTTGAATGTGAAGTATTAAAAAAAAAATCGCCTCAATTAAGAAGCGGTTTAGTGCTGAAATCAATTCAGCATTAATTAGAATATATACTTTAGCGGTTTATTATTTTTTCAATAAATCTCTAATTTGAGTAAGCAATTCTTCTTGAGTTGGACCTGCTGGAGTAGCTGGAGGCACTTCCTCTTTTTTCTTCATGCTGTTAATTCCTTTAACCAAAATAAAGATAACAAATGCAATTACTAGAAAACTAATTACGGCGGCTAAAAATTTACCATATAAAATACCTCCATCTGTTTTTAAACCAGCCAAATCTTCAACTTGTGCAGCCTTCAATGCCGGATTTAATAAGGCTGGTGTAATTACATCTGAAACTAATGAACTCACAATAGCACCAAAAGCACCACCAATGATAACTCCTACAGCTAAATCCATTGCATTTCCTTTTGCAATAAAGTCTTTAAATTCTGAAATCATTCCCATAATTAATAGTTTTTAGTTAATTATATTTTTTATTTTTTTGAAAATCAAAGTTAAATGAAATTTAACATAATATTTAATGATTTGTAGAATTATTACTACTCTCTATAAAAAATCCTCTTCACTCTTTGCGAAATACTTGTCATAATCTCGTAAGGAATAGTTCCAAGTTGTTTTGCCATATAACTTACTGTTGGATTGTCTCCAAAAATGGTGACTTCTGTTCCTTCTTTGCAATCAATTTCGGTGATATCAACCATTAGCATATCCATGCAAACGCTTCCTAAAATCGGTGCTTTTTTGTTTTTTATGGTCACATAACCAACTCCATTTCCCCAATGTCTTGAAATTCCATCGGCGTAACCAATTGGAATTGTGGCAACTTTTGTGGTTTTGGTTGCCATAAATCTTCGGCTGTAACCAACGCTTTCTCCTCCTTCAATAGTTCTGATTTGAGAAATTATCGATTTTAAAGTACCGACATTTTCTAATAATTTTTGTTCGTCTTCATCATTAGAAACCCCATAAAGTCCAATTCCTAGTCGAACCATATCATATTGCGCTTGAGGAAAATTAGAAATTCCAGAAGTATTCAAAATATGGCGTATAGGATTTATTTGCAATTCTGTAATTAATTTGGAAGATAATTTTTCAAATAACTTAATTTGTGAAATCGTAAAGTCAACAAATTTCATGTCATCACTTGCTGACAAATGCGACAGAATACTTTTCACTTCTACCGTTTTGTTGTCTTTCAGTTTGGCAATTAATTCATCAAGTGTTTCTTCTTCAAATCCTAATCGATGCATTCCGGTATCTAATTTTATATGAATTGGGAAATGCTTTAACTTTTTTTGTTCGGCAATTTTCAAGAAAGCAGTTAATCCTTTTATCGAATAAATTTCGGGTTCTAATTGGTGTTGAATAATTGCAGAAAAACTGGTATTTTCAGGATTTAAAACCATAATCGGCAAATCAATTCCAGCATTTTTTAACGAAATTCCTTCGTCGGCGAAAGCTACACCAAGATAATCAACTTTATGATGCGACAGCAATTTGGCAATTTCATAACCTCCATTTCCATATCCAAAAGCTTTTACCATAACCATCAATTTGGTTTCGGTTTTTAATTTGGATTTAAAGTAATTCAAGTTATGACTAATTGCATTCAGGTTGATTTCTAAAACCGTTTCATGTGTTTTCTCTTCCAATATTGAAACGATTTCTTCGAAGTGAAAATGGCGTGCACCTTTTATCAAAATGGTTTCATTTTCAAAAGAAATGGTATCGATATTTTGAAGGAATTTTTCGGTTGATTCAAAAGCTAAACAATTTGGAAATTTATTTTTAAAAGTTGAAATTGTTGGTCCAATGGCAATGACACGATTGATTTTGTTGGAAACAATTAAATGTGAAACATTAGAATACAACTCTTCCAAAACCAATCCTGATTGAAAAATATCCGACAGAATTATAGTTTTCTTTTTGTATTGTTTCTGACTTTCAAGAAAATCTAATGCGATTTTTAACGATTGATAATCAGAACTATAGCTATCGTCAATAAGTGTTGTATTGTTGCTTCCGTTTTTAACTTTCAAGCGCATTTCAACTGGATAGAGCAATTGCATACGATTTTGAATGGTATCTTGATCGTAGTTGAAATACAAAAGCACCATCAAACATTGAATAGCGTTTTCAATCGATGCTTGATCGCTAAACGGAATTGTAACTTTAAAACAAAGTTTGTGATAGGTTATTTGGAGTTCCGTTTGATCTGGGTATTCTTTTGCAATCACAAAAACATCGGCTTTTTTATCGTCAGAACTCCAAGTAAATCGGTTTATTTTTGGATTTAAAAATGCTTCAATTGTTTTATTTGTATTCATTATTAAAACTTCAACTGAGGTAAAAAGTTTTAGTTTTTCTTTGATTTTTTCACCAATATCATGAAAACCTTCATCGTGAGCCGAACCAATATTAGATAAAATTCCGATGGTTGGCTGGATAATTTTTTGAAGGTTTTCCATCTCATTTATGGTAGAAATTCCTGCTTCAAAAATTCCGAGATTATGTTTTTCATTGATTCCTAAAACCGAAAGCGGCACTCCAACTTGGGAATTATAACTTTTTGGAGAACGAATAATATTATAATCCGGACTTAACAAAAAGTTTAACCATTCTTTGATTATTGTTTTTCCGTTACTTCCTGTAACTCCAATAATTGGAAAATCGAAATTGCTCCTATAGGCTGCTGCAAAGTTTTGTAAAGCTTCAATTGTATTTTCAACCACCAAAAAATTTGCTTCGTTTTCAAATTCTTTTGGAACATGATTCACCACAAAATTAGAAACACCATTTGAAATCAAATTAGAAATATAATGATGCCCATTATGATTTGGACCAACAATAGCGAAAAACAAAGTGCTTTCAGAATTTTGAAGCGAACGACTATCAATAGAAACCGAATCGATTACAGCAATTTCATTAACTCCAACAAATTGTGCTTTAATGATTGGGATGATATTTCTTATGGAAAGTGTCAATTTAGACTATGGATTTGTGTCTTCCGACAAATGTTCAGCATCTTTTACTTCAATATTTTCGCGCATGGCTTTGTAGTAAGCAGCTCTACTTAATGGTTCGTATTCTTCCGTTTCACCAAGCAAAACTAGATTATCACTATCCGCTTTTCTAAAACTATAATGTGCTAAGTTTCCTGTACGCGTGCACACAGCATGAACTTTAGTAACATATTCAGCAGTTGCCATAAGTGCAGGTATTGGCCCAAAAGGATTTCCTTTAAAATCCATATCCAAACCGGCAACGATAACGCGAATTCCTGAATTGGCTAAATCGTTACAGATTTTTACAATTTCATCATCAAAAAACTGTGCTTCATCAATACCAACTACATCACAACCCTGTGCTAAAATAGCAATATTAGCTGCGGCAGGAACAGGCGTTGAGCGAATTTCGTTTTTATTGTGAGAAACCACCATTTCTTCATCATATCGAGTATCAATAGCAGGCTTGAAAATCTCCACTTTTTGCTTGGCAAATTGCGCTCTTTTGAGTCTTCTGATGAGTTCTTCAGTCTTTCCTGAGAACATCGAACCGCAGATTACTTCAATCCAACCAAATTGTTCTTTATGATTTACTGTATTTTCGAGAAACATTTTGTATTTTTAGACCTTAAAAAAGGAATTGTTTTTATTACTTTGTAAAAAACAAATTTATAATAAATCAACTTAAGCTAGTCACTATAATTTCAAAAATATGAAAAAAAGATTGGAAGCCGAATTAATCAGCATTGCACACCGAATTTTGAAGCTAAAAAACAAATCGGAAATCGATCAATTGTATCATGAAACCCAAAAATTATACGAAGCATTATCGGTTTTGAAGTTTTATGGTGACAACTATGAGCAAGTAAAATCGGATATTTCTAACGAAGATATCGAAGAAAAAATCGAAAGTTTTGTTGAAAATAATACAGTTGTTGCAACAACAAAAGTAGTTGTTGAAGAAACTGTTGAAGTTGAAGAACAAAAGGAAGAAATTGTAGCAGAAGTTGAAGAAGTTGTTGAACAAGAAATTATTACTGCATCAGAAGAAACCGAAGTTCAAGAAGAAACTATTGAAGAAGAACCTGTTATTGTTGGCGAAATCACACTTGAGGAAGAAGAGGAAATTGAAGAGGAAGAAGTTCCTGTTGGTGAAGCTAAAAGCGACTTAGATTTTGAACCTATATTTGAATTAGCCGCAGAAACTCCAGTTGAAACTGCAGAAATCGAAGAACCGAAAGTAGAAGAAGACGAGAGTCTGAATCAAGTTCAGACTAAAACACAGCAAATTTCTTTTGAAGATTTATTAGGTCAAAATTATACCGAACCTGTTTTTGTAAAACCAAATGATGTAACGCTTCCAACTTCTAAAAAAGAAGTTTTTGAAAAATCAGATGATATTATTGTAGATCGTTTTGAAGGAAAAACACCTTCGTTGAATGATAAACTTTCTAAAACCATCAATATTGGATTGAACGACAGAATGGGATTTGTAAAATTCCTTTTTGCAGACAGCAATGAAGATTACAATCGTGTTTTATCACAATTAAATACGTTTAGCACTTTTAGAGAAGCAAAAGATTTTATTGACGAAATCATCAAACCCGATTATAACAATTGGGTTGGCGTAGACGATTATGCTGATAGATTTATTGAATTAGTTGAGAAAAAGTTTTTATAAATGTCTAAACTTTATATCGTTCCAACGCCAATTGGCAATCTTGAAGACATGACTTTTAGAGCTATAAAAGTTTTAAAAGAAGCCGATTTAATTTTAGCAGAAGACACGCGCACCAGTGGAAAACTATTGAAGCATTTCGAAATTTCCACACACATGCACAGTCATCATATGCACAACGAACACAAAACTGTTGACAATTTGATTGCTCGTTTAAAAGGTGGCGAAACGATTGCTTTAATTTCAGATGCAGGAACGCCAGCCATTTCTGATCCTGGATTTTTATTGACACGCGCTTGCGTTGAAAATAATATTGAAGTCGATTGTTTGCCTGGTGCAACGGCTTTTGTGCCAGCATTAGTAAACAGCGGTTTGCCCAACGATAGATTTATATTTGAAGGATTTCTACCAGAAAAAAAAGGAAGACAAACAAGATATTTAGCTTTAGCAGAAGAAACGAGAACGATGATTTTCTATGTTTCGCCACACAAATTAGTAAAAACCTTAGCCGAATTTGTACAATATTTTGGAGCCGAACGCCAAGTTTCTATCTCAAGGGAATTATCAAAACTGCACGAAGAAACCATTCGTGGAACAGCCGAAGAAGTTTTAAAACACTTTGAAGCAAAACCTCCTAAAGGTGAAATTGTTGCGGTAGTTAGCGGAAAAACTTCAGTAAAAGACAAAAGAAAAGACGACGATGAGTAACATTGATAACTTTTTAAATAAAGTAAAACAAAATCCAAAATTAATAACCTTTCATGAAACAATTGAAGTAATTGATTCAAATTATAGCTTCACTCCTACTACTTTCAAAAACGGAAATCAACTAAATAATGCAAACGAAAATAACGGTTCTTGTAAAATTTTCGCTTTTGCTAAAATAAATAATTTAGAAAAAGACGCAACTTTATCGCTTTTTGGAAGTTATTATTTTGATGATGTTTTAAAAAATCCTGATGGAATTGACCATCAAAACATTCGAAATTTTATAACATTTGGTTGGGATGGAATTTCATTTGATAGTGAAGCTTTAGAATTAAAGTAAGATTTATAAAAACTTGTTTTTTTAAGTTGTTTCTAATTTTTTTATACATTTGCCAAACATTTACAAGCCATAAAATCATAATTCATAATTTTTAATTCATAATTAAACTATGCGTTGGACATTACAATCGAAGCCAGAAAAAGAACAAGTTCAGAAACTACAAAACGAACTTCAAGTCGATGAAATTATTGCGACTTTATTAGTACAAAGAGGTATTACAACCTTCGATCAAGCCAAAACATTTTTCAGACCAACTTTAAACGATTTGCACAATCCGTATCTGATGAAAGATATGGACAAAGCGGTTTCTCGTATTGAAAAAGCTATTGCAAACGAAGAAAATATTCTAGTTTTTGGCGATTATGACGTTGATGGAACAACTGCTGTTTCATTGGTTTCCTCCTATTTAAAAAGTTATTATCCAAATATCGCTACCTATATTCCAGACCGATATGACGAAGGTTACGGAATTTCTTATAAAGGAATTGACTACGCCGATGACAACGGAATTTCGTTAATTATTGCACTTGATTGTGGTATAAAATCCATCGATCACGTCGCCTATGCTAATGCAAAAAACATCGATTTTATAATTTGCGACCATCATCGACCAGGAAACGAATTGCCCAATGCAATTGCAGTTTTAGATCCAAAACGTGACGATTGTAGTTATCCTTACGATGAACTTTGCGGTTGCGGTGTTGGTTTTAAATTGATTCAAGCTTTGGCAGAAAATAGAAATCAATCTATTTTTGATTTAATTCCTTATTTAGATTTGGTTGCCACAGCAATTGCAGCAGATATTGTTCCGATTACTGGTGAAAATCGAGTTTTGGCCAAATTTGGTTTGGAAGTGATTAATTCCAAACCGCGTCCTGGAATTAAGGCTTTGGTTCAAAATGTAAAGAAAAAAGTGTTGACCATTACGGATGTGGTTTTTATTATTGCGCCGAGAATTAATGCTGCCGGAAGAATTAAACACGGAAACGAAGCGGTTGCTTTATTGACCGAATTTGATTTAGAACAAGCCGAAATTTTTGCTTCCGAAATTGAACAACACAATGCCGACCGAAAAGATTTAGACAAACAAATCACAGTTGAAGCTTTGGCTCAAATTGAAAACAATAATGAAAAAGACAGCTTTACAACGGTACTTTATCAAGAAAATTGGCACAAAGGAGTAATCGGAATTGTAGCTTCTCGATTAACAGAAAGCTATTATCGACCAACAATTGTATTTACAAAAAGTGGTGATAAATTGGCTGCTTCTGCTCGTTCGGTAAAAGATTTTGATGTATATAATGCGTTAGAAGCTTGCGCGGAACATCTAGAACAATTTGGCGGACATATGTACGCTGCTGGAATGACTTTAAAAGAAGAGAATTACCAAAAATTCAAAGATGCTTTTGAAAAAGAAGTTCAAAAAACCATTACTCCAAATTTATTAATTCCTGAAATTTCGGTGGATTTGGAAATCAATTTTTCAGATATTAATCCGAAGTTGATTCGATTATTGAGTCAATTTGAACCTTTTGGACCACAAAATATGACACCTGTTTTTATGACTAAAAACGTAAAAGATACAGGTTATGCCAAACCATTAGGAAAAGACAACGAACATTTGAAGTTGTTTGTAAAACAAAACAATTCGGAAGGTTTTGGAGCTATTGGTTTTGGATTAGGAAATAAACTAGAATCTATTAAAAATCGAAAACCATTTGATGTCGTTTATTGTATTGACGAAAATGAATTTAATGGAAATGTGACAGTTCAATTACGTTTCAAAGATTTGATTTAATAATGCTATTCGAACTTTTTCAATTCAAAATTTTCACCGTCAAAAACTCCGTAGGTAAAGTAGCCAATCCAATCACCTAGATTTACGTATTCTGAATTTTCCCCAATTTTTAAAGTCATTGGTAAATGTCGGTGACCAAAAATGAGATAATTATAGTGTTTGGTTTCTAGTTTTTTCTTAGCGTATAAAATTAGCCATTCATTGTCTTCTCCTAAGTATTTTACGTCTTCTGCTCCAGAAATTAATTTATTTTTTACGGAAAGATATTGAGCTAATTTCATTCCGACATCTGGATGAAGCCAACGGTACAACCATTTTGAAAACGGATGAACAAATACTTTCTTCATTCGTTTGTAACCTTTATCTCCAGGACCTTTTCCGTCACCATGACCAATTAGAAACGTTTTATTGCTGAAAGTAAACTCTTTATTATCGTGATAAACTGGAATATTGAGTTCTCTTTGAAAATAGTCATTCATCCACAAATCGTGATTTCCGACGAAGAAATATATTGGAATTCCACTATCGCGTATTTCGGCTAATTTTCCAAGAACTCTTATAAATCCTTTTGGCACAACGGTTTTATATTCGAACCAAAAATCAAACAAATCACCCAATAGAAAAATGGCTTCGGCATCTTTTTTTACTTCATCTAACCATGCCACAAACTTTTGCTCACGCGGAAAACTAGCTTCAGGCGTTGGAGCTCCAAAATGTTGGTCGGATGCGAAATAGATTTTCTTGTTTGACATTTTGTAAAAGTAGTAAATTACATATTATCAGAAGCATACCATTCGGCAAACGAGCTTTCTGTTTCTTGTAATTTTAAAGAATGTAATTGAATATTGTTTGGCAATCTGTCTTGAATTTTCTTAGCAAAATCAATTACCATGTTTTCACTTGTAGGCTGATAATTTACTAAAATTACATGATGACCACGATTTTTTAGTTCTTCAGCTAACTCAACATGAGGCGTATTTTTATTAAAAACTGTAGCGTGATCAAAAACATCAACTATTTCTTCGCGTACAATTTTTTTCAAATCAGAAAAATCAATTACCATTCCGAATTTTACATTATTCGAATCGGATATTGGTGTTCCAATTACGGTTACAGAAAGTTTGTAACTGTGTCCATGAACATTTTTACATTTTCCATCGTAGCCATAAAGTGCATGACCTGTTTCAAAAGAAAACTGTTTGGTAATTCTGATTTTACTCATCATTTAGATTTTAGAATGCAAATTTAAGGAATTTTACTCTAAGTCTTTTCTGTTTTTTGCACGATAATATATGTAATAAGCAAGTCCTATTAGCACTACGAATGGCAAAACATAACCAATCCACACACCAATTAAATAACCATTATCTGACGCATTTTTGATTTTATCATCAATATTGACTTGCCGAATTAAAGAAATAAATTTCATTTCAAATGTTTTAAATTATTAAACAAATTTACTGAAAAACACCTTTAGGTTAATTCAAATTTTATTAATATATTTGGAAAATGGGGATGTAGCTCAGTTGGCTAGAGTGCTTGACTGGCAGTCAAGAGGTCGTGGGTTCGAGCCCCATCTTCTCCACTTGATAGGACTAATTCAATTTTTTTGAATTGTCCTTTTTTTTCATGCAAAGCCTAGTTAATACTAGTAATTTTAAAAGTAGAGGGGTTATATTTGTGGTTTGAATTTTTTCATTTTCAAATTGAAATATTTTTGAGAAAACCAAACCAATTATCATTTTTTTTTATCTTCAACGCTAGCCATAAATAAATCTTGAAGTTTATTAAATTTCTCTTCTATCTGATTTTCAACTTTTCAAATTGACAAGACTAATTTATTTTATAATTTTAATCTATTACTTTTTTAAGTTGTAAAAAAACCTATGTTAAGTAAATATTAAATAATAATTTTCAAAAGTT